>CAMDGT010000099.1 GCA_945898025.1 Rickettsia typhi
AATAAAGATAAATGGATCTCAAAAGCAAAATCACAATATGAGCGGATGTTTAGTAAGGTTAGCAACAGAAGTAGATATCGCGGAATTGCCAAAAATCAGTTCCAGGTTTTTATGAAAAGTTTAGCATTTAATTTTAAAAGACTGATAAACTTGAAGATAAAAAACTGAGTTTTGCGACATAAACCGACAAAAACAACAAGATTTTGCATCTCAAAGCAGAAATATGGCCAAAATTACTAAAAATATGTCTTAAAAAATCAGAAAAATATCGGTAATAAGATCTTAAATTTTAATTTTATTTGGAATTGCGGTTGGTTTCTTAAAAAGGTTGGTTTGTTAAAAAGGTTGGTTTGTTAAAAAATTTAGGAATTTAAATTTGCGACAGTCTCTTTATAAGAAAATGCCTCTAGAAAAGGAGATTTTTAATTCTTTTTCTTCTCCTAATGCCTTCTTTGTTTGGACTTTAATACATCTGATTTCTACCCTTCGGAAAGATGATTATAAATCTACAATTAAAGTTCTTCTTGATTTTAATGGTTATAAGTCTAATAAGGGCGAGAAAATATAGCGACTAATTCAAGATTATTGGTGCCGTAAAATTGGTCTATTGCATTGATTTCTTCAATTTTAAAGCCTTGATTAACTAGATTTTGGCTATCATTAGCCCAGCTCGTTGGATTGCAAGAAACATAAATTAGGTGATTAATTTTAGATTTTGCTATTTCTTTAATTTGTGGAGTGGCACCATTTCTAGGTGGATTAACTATCGCCAAATCAAATTGATTAAGTTCGTTTGATAAAAGTGGGGAATTAAAAAGATCTCTGCTGAATGATTTAATTTTAAGCTGATTTTCATTAGCATTTTTGTTTGCTATTTTTGACATATTTTCATCTCCTTCGAATGCAGTTACATAATCTATTAAATCAATAATTCCAAAGCTGTAACCAGCAAAGCCCGAATAAAGATCGGCAACTTTAATTTTTAAGTTTTTTTTATAAAATTCTTGTTGAATATAGATTCTGATAATAGAGATAATGGTCTCCATACCTTGTTTTGTTGCCTGCAAAAATACATTGCTTGATAGTTTTACATGGAATTTTTCATGATAATTATAAAAAATTTGAGGTTGTTGATTGATAATAATTGGCTCTATAATTCCAGAATTTTTATTCATTATGGAGATTGATATGTTCCAGTTATTTCTTATTGCCAATGTTTTTAGCTGTTCATTTTGTTGAAAACTTAATGATTTTGCGGTGTAGAATATTAGATCTAGAACATTATCAAATTCAGTAATCGAAATGCTTAGCCACATATTCTGAGCCTGATGATTGATAAAATCTGTTATAATATTGATTGATTGATTGATGTTTGGGTTTGCAACTTTACAGCTTGTAATTTCGACTAAATTTTTACTTTTTTTGGTAAAGAATCCTAATTGATTATGTTTGTTGATTTGCAATTTTATTCTTCTGCGAGATGAAGATTTTAGCCAAACCCAATTGATTTTCTGAAGCTTGTTTTCTGGTATTTTATGCTTTGACAGTAATTCTTTGAGGTAATTTTTTTTTATTTCTTGATAATGATTTGAATCAATATTTATAATATCGCAACCCCCGCATTGAGGAAAATATTGACAATAGTTAATATTTAAATCTGTTACTGAATCGTTGTTTGAATTATTAGACATTAAATCGAAAATGAAAAACATCTCCGTCCTGAACTATGTATTCTTTGCCTTCAAGCTTTAATTTCCCAACATTCTTGGCTCCTTCTTCACCATTAAAATTAATATAATCTTGATAAGAAATGGTTTCGGCACGAATGAATCCTTTTTCAAAATCTGTATGAATAGCTCCAGCTGCCTTAGGGGCAGTTGAATTATTTTTTAACATCCAAGCGTGGCATTCTTTTGGGCCAACTGTAAAAAATGTTATTAAATCTAATATTTCATAGGAGCAACGGATAATTTGTGATAAGCCAGTTTCTGTTAAATCAAGAGCGGATAAGAATTCTTGTTTTTCTTCTTCGCTTTCTAGGTTTGCAACTTCTGCTTCTATTTGGGCGCAAATATTGATAGCTTTATATTGATTGTTTTTGGTAAATTCTGCTACTGATTGAGAGTGTTGATTTCCCGATATTTCGTTGTCTTTTAGGTTGCAAACAAATAATTGTGGTTTTGCAGTAATTAATTGTAAAGATTTTAAAATTTTTACTTCTTGAATATCGTTGGTAACTAGGTTTCTTGCTGGTTGTGAGTTTTCCAGTAATTCTATTACCTTCTTAGCTACTGCTAATTGCTCTAATATTTCTTTGTCGGTTTTAGCTTTTTTTTCAAGATTTGGAATTCTTTTTTCTAGACTTTCAAGGTCTGCTATAATTAATTCCAACTGTATTAATTCAATATCTCTAATCGGATCAACCTTACCTTCGACATGAGTTATATTTTCGTCTTCGAAGCATCTAATAACATTAATTATAGCATCAACTTCGCGAATATGAGATAGAAATTGATTTCCCAGCCCTTCTCCTTTGCTTGCTCCTCTTACTAGGCCTGCGATATCAACAAATTCAATTTGTACAGGAATAATTTCTTTGGATCCAGCGATATTAGCAAGTTTTTGCAAACGAAAATCTGGAACATTAACCTTGCCGATGTTTGGTTCAATGGTGCAAAATGGATAATTAGCTGCTTGAGCGGATGCAGTTTGAGTTAAGGCATTAAAAAGAGTTGATTTACCAACATTTGGCAATCCAACAATACCACATTGTAAGGCCATATTATTTTGAAATTTTACTTAGTTCTTTTAATACTTGCTCTACATGCCCTTTAACGGAGACGGATCTCCAAATGGCAGAGATTTTACCAATTTTATTAATTAAGAATGTACTTCTATCGATTCCTTGATATTTTTTACCAAACATTGACTTCTCTTTGATTGCATCAAATTTTTTACATACTTCTCCGTCGGCATCTGAAAGTAGATTAAAAGCAATTTTATATTTCTCAATAAATTTACAATGACTAGTAATGCTATCTTTTGAAACCCCAATAATTACACAGTCCATATCGATAAATTTATCAATATTTTTTGTAAAATCTTGAGCCTCAATTGTACAGCCTGGAGTATCGTCTTTTGGATAAAAATATAAAACAATATTCTTGCCCTTGAGCTCAGATATTGATATATCGCCGTCATCACTTGGTAATGAAAATAGGGGTGCAGACTTGCCAACTTCTATTAAAGAATTTTCTTCAAAATTTTTGCCGTTATTTTCTTTGTTTTTTGCGATAATTAGTGATGCCTTAGCTTTTTCTTCTTTTGCCATTTTATTTTTTTAATTTTCTGTGCTTTTTTCTTTCGGAGAGCTTTTGTTAAATTTTTTATTTAAATCTTCTAAAATTTCCGCTTCGTACTTTTCAGATTTCTCTTTAAGGCTTTTGGCAATATTTATTGCTTCATTTAATTGGGATTGACTGCAGAGTCCCAGTAATACGATGTCTCTAGGTTTTATATTTTTCATATTCCAATGAGTGCGATTTTTAATAGAATCTATCATTGTATCAGTTGTGCCAATAAGTTTTTTAATTTGATTATTGGTTAATTCAGGATAATATTTTATAATAAAGGTAATGCCATCTGGCTTATCTTGACGACGAGCTATTGGAGTGTATTTTGCGGATTTCTTCCCGCTTGTTTCAGTCGAAATTGAAGAGCTGCGATTGATTTTTAGATTAGATGTTTTATCTTGTTCGCATCTTTTAATTTCTTCAACAGTTAGCTGACCAGAGAATATTGGGCTTTGTCCAATTACTCCGTTAGCAACATCTCCATCGGCAATTCCTTGAATTTCTAATTCGTGTAGACCGCAAAAACTAGCGATTTGACTAAATGTTAGAGAGGTGTTGTCAACCAACCAAACTGCGGTTGCTTTTCTCATTAAAGGAAATTCTTGATTCATAACTAAATATTTTGAAAATTAACAAAACTTGTAAAGTGTCAATTAAATTAATTTTTAATTTTAAAAGCAAGCAAAACTAAAATAAACTTAAAAAAATGTTATCAATAATTTCTCCTGCTAAGAATCTAAATTTTTCTCAACTGACATCTAATAAAGAGATATATAATTTTACACAGATTATATTTAAAAGTGAAGCAAAAGAATTAATAACTCAATTGCAAAAACTAAATATTGCAGAAATTGCTAAAATGATGGCAATTAGCGATAAATTGGCACAACTGAATTTCGATAGAATTAGCAATTTTCAAGAAAGTTTCGATATTATTAATTCTCGGCCAGCAATATTTGCCTTTGCTGGCGATGTTTATGAGGCGATGTCTATAAATAAAATAGAGGATGATATTTTGCCTAATTTTCTTGATTTTGCTCAAAAAAATATCAGAATATTGTCTGGGCTTTATGGAATTTTAAAGCCTCTTGATTTGATTCAGCCATATCGACTTGAAATGTCAACCAACTTTACTAATAGTAAAATTTTTAAAAATCACCAATTATCTCAAAATTTCTCTAATTTATATAGTTTTTGGAATGATAAAATTACCGATGCCCTTAATTATGAAATTATTAATCATAAAGATAAAACCATCGTAAACCTTGCTTCAGAAGAATATTTTAGAGCGATAAATCTTAAAAAAATTAATGCCCATATTGTTAATGTTGTTTTTAAAGAACAAAAAAATAATCAAATGAAAATTATTGGTATCAGTGCTAAGAAGGCAAGAGGCTTAATGGCAAGATTTATTATTGATAATAAGATTAATAATCACAAAGAAATCATTAATTTTCAAGCTAATGGATATTGTTTTAATAGGGATTTATCAAATAATAATAACTATGTTTTTGTTAGAAATATTAGTTAAATTAGGGTCTAGACAACTTTAGTTGATTTTGATATCAATTAAAGCCTTAATTTGTCTATGCAAAACAAGTATATAAAACATTCCCATATTTACTCACAAATTTTTTATTTATTTTTTGAGTGAGTTGCAATTTGCTAAAAAGCAA
>CAMDGT010000100.1 GCA_945898025.1 Rickettsia typhi
CAAAATTATCTCCAGAACTTGGAGCGCTATCTAAACCTAGCAATTCAACTGGCATAGAAGGTGTGGCAATTTTTATATTTTTACCTTTATCGTCAGTCATTTTTCTTACTCTGCCAAAAGCGGTGCCTGCAACCACTATATCGCCAATATTAAGTGTTCCTTTTTGAACTAAAACCGTTACAACGACACCTTTATTGTTATCAATTCTAGATTCAACCACTACGCCACTTGATTTTCCTTGATAGCGACTTTTTAAATCAAGCATTTCAGCTTGCAACAATATCGCCTCTTCAAGTTTATCGAGATTAATTTTTTGTTTTGCAGAAACCTCGATGAACATTGAGTCCCCGCCCAATTCTTCTGCAATTATACTATGAGAAAGCAATTCATTTTTAACTCTAGCTGGGTCGCAACCCGGCTTATCAATTTTATTAACCGCAACTATAACGGGAACATTAGCCGCTTTTGCATGATTTATAGCCTCAATTGTTTGCTCTTTAACACCGTCATCAGCAGCAACAACTAGTATAACTATATCAGTAACATTTGCACCCCTTGACCTCATTTCAGTAAAAGCTTCGTGACCAGGTGTATCAAGAAATGTTATAAATTTTCCACTATTGGTTTTTATTCTTGATGCACCAATATGCTGAGTGATTCCCCCATACTCACCTTGAACTACATTAGTTTCTCTTAAGGCGTCAAGAAGAGAGGTTTTCCCGTGATCGACATGCCCCATAATTGTAACAACTGGAGCTCTAGATAATTTCTCAAACTCCATTTCATCTTCCTCTAAAACATTTTCAACATCAGCGAAAGCTACTCTTTTAGCAATATGACCAAATTCTGATATTACTATTTCCGCAGTATCAACATCAATTACTTGATTACTTGTTGCAATAGTTCCCATTGCAAATAGTTTTTTTACGACATCTCCAACTTTTTCAGCCATTCTTTCTGCAAGATCAACGACAGTTATTAATTCTGGCAAACTAACTTCTCTAATAATTTTTTTGTAATCTTTATTGTCTTTTAACTCAATCTTTTTTTGCTTTCTTCTTCTACGGGAAAAATCTTCATCTTCATCTTGACCGCTACCGATAAAATATGTTAATCTTCTGCTGTTGATTTTTTCTTCTTTTACATTTCTTTTTTTTCCTTTTGAATCTAAATCTTCAACTTCAGCATAGCTAGGCTTAGCTTTTGATTTTCTTTCTTTTTCAATTACAGCTCTTTCGTTTGTTATTTTTTGCTGAACCACTTTTTGTTTATCTATTTTTTCTAAATCTAATCTCTTTTTTTCTTGAGTGGATTTTTCTTTTTCCTCCTTCTCCCTGTTGCTATTTTCAATACTCTGCTTAATTTTATTTCTTACATCAAAATTATCGATAACAAAAACCTTTTTCTTAATCAAGGTATGATTTTTATTTTCAATTTTTTCTTCTCTGTTGTTTTTATCCTCAACATTATCTAAACTCAATTTTGAATTATTTTTATTATCGATAAAACTTAATTCTACATAAGCATTGCTAGCATTATCTTTTTCAGAAATTATTTCCGAAGGTGCAATTTTATCACTCTCTAATGTTGGCTCTAAACTTATTTCAATATTTTTGCTTTCAGAATTATCTATTAAAATACTTTCTTGCTCCTTCTCTTTATTGAATTTAATTAATTCAGAATTCTTTTTATTTACTGCAATTTTTTCCAAAACATTTAACTTGTCGTTAATTTTTATTTCATCAACAAAAGAATCTTTAGAGTGAGAGTTTTTTGATATGGCTCTAGCTCTCGCTTCAAATTCTCTAGCATCAAGACTTGATTGAAATTCACCAACTGTGGAAGATGAGTCTTTTTTTCGACCTTTTATTGTAACTTGAACAGCAGATCTATTAAATTTAACATCTTCAAAACCTTTAGATTTACCAACTAAAGATTTTGTATCAACATTAGCTGGCATTTTTAACTTCAAAGTAAGTTTGGAACGACCAGAATCGCTATCTTTATTGTTTTGCATATTTATAATCTTATTTGTGGCAAAGCCATTAATTTATGTTCAATTTTATAAAAGATATAAAATGACAGGTTAAGAATTTTAAGAAATTTTTTGCAAATATTCTTCAGCTCTTTTCTTAATTTCTTTAGCTAAATCTTCATCAAAACCTTCAATTGATTGAATTTCAGAAATTTCCGCAGAAGCAAGATCTTCGACCGATAAAAAGCCTTCCGAAGCTAATAAATTAGCTATCATATCTTCGACATCAAGAGCTTCGACAAACAAATAAGATGCTTGATTAAATTCAGCAGTTCTACGAACAGATTCTTGATCGTCGGTAATAACATCAATTTTATAACCAATTAAACGAGATGCTAATTTTACATTCTGACCGCCTCTTCCAATAGCGAGACTTAATTGATCTTCCTTTACTACCACTTCAATTAGTTTGTTTTCTTCATCAACAATAACTTTATTTATTTTAGCTGGAGTAAGTGAATTTATCGCCATTTCTGCAATATTAGATGAATATTTTATAATATCAATTTTTTCACCCTTCAATTCTGAACTTACCGACTGAACTCTACTACCTCTAATTCCAATAAAAGAGCCAATTGTATCGATATCTTCTCTTCTAGAATAAATTGCAATTTTAGCTCTAGATCCAGCATCTCTAGCAACTGCTTTAACTTCGATATTTCCATCATAAAGCTCTGGAACCTCTTGCTCGAATAGCTTTATTAAAAAATTAGAATGGGTTCTTGATAAAAATATTTGGGCACCGCTTTCTTCCCTTCTAACATCTTCAATATAAACCCTAACTCTGTCTCCAACTTTAAAGTTTTCTTTTGGTATTAGGCCAGTTTCATGAATTACAGCTTCATAACCATCAACTTCCATAACAATATTTTTTAGACCAACTTTTTTAACTGAAGCACTGACTATTTCTCCAATTTTGTCTTTAAATTCATTATATTCCTTATTTTTTTCTGCATCTCTTATTTTTTTAATTATTTCGTTTCTAGCAACTTGAGCAACAACACGATTGAGATCAATGGGAGGTAATTCTCTGGCGATAAAATCTCCGATTTCAGCCTCTAACTCTTCTTGCTTTGCATCTTGCAATGATATATGAGTTCTAGAGTCGAAACCTTCAATTTCGTCGCTAGAAACAACTTCAAGATTATTAAATAACTTAATTGAGCCTGTTTTGCGATCAATTTTACAATCAATAATTAAATGATTGCCGTATTTTTTTTTGGCAGCCAGTTTAATTCCTTCTTCCATTGCAAAAACAACTTCTTGCGGAGATATTCCTTTTTCGTGCGCTATGTTTTCAGCAACTAATAGTATCTCTTTATTACCCATTACAGTAAGATTGCTTCCCATTTATTAAAATAAGTTTAATTATTGATAAAATCTAAAGTTAAAATAACTTTAATACATTGACGACTCTAAATTTGAGCCCTTAACATTTACTAGATTACACTAATTGCAAGTTTTAATTCTGCAACTAAAATTAAGTAAGAGAAAATAAAAACCGAAATTTAACTATAAAAACTTTTTAAATCAAGCCCCGCTTTCTACTTTTATTGATTTTCGCTATTTTATTTATTTAATTTTGCGAGATTTTTTAAAAGCATTATCGCTACTAGACTTAGAAAACATTAGTTTTAATAAGTTTTTAGAAAAAAATAGAAAACCAAACAAAAGGCCTGCAGTAAAAAATAACATCATTATTATAAAAAGCCTAGTCTCAATTTCAAAAGGAAAGGGCCAGCTATTTATAACCACAGCTTGACGATTGTTAACCATAAAAATAGTTAACAATGTTAGCAATAAAAATAATATTATCTTTTTTAAAAAATTGATAATTTTAAAAATAACTTTAATCATTGATTAATAATTTAAGGCTTTACTGAATAAAAACCCTAATTTTGATTTTAGTCTATAATTTCGCAAGCAAAATATCGTTTAATTTTTGATTAAAAACTTCTTTTACTCCAAACCACATCTCAAAGCCTACTAAAGCCTGATTTATTAACATACCTATTCCAGTTACTATTGGATTATTTTGAGATTGAGCCTGCGACAATAAATCAGTGAATAGTGGCTTATAAACTATATCCGCAACAATTGAATCTTTTGGTAGATTTGATATATCAATTTTTAAAGGATCTTGATTTATCATACCTAAAGATGTTGTATTTACCAAGAAATTACACTCTTTTATTTTAAGTTGAAATTTTTTAAAATCAATATATTCAATCAAGCAATTATTGCTTAATGCAAGATTATAAAAATTATCAACTACTTTTAATGCCTTTTCCTCGTTACGATTGGTAATGATTATTTTTTTTACTCCCTGCACAATAAAAGAATAAATTATTGCTCTTGAAGCACCTCCTGCACCAATTATAAATATTGCTTTATCATTTAAAGACAACCTAGGATGATGCCAGAAAACATTATCTATAAAACCCTGAGCATCAGAATTTTCGCCGTATAAGCTTCCATCTTTTCTAATTAAAACAGTATTAACAGCTTTTGTTAATTTTGCCACTTCGCTAACATTTTGACACATTTTAAAAACTTCTTCTTTATGAGGTATTGTAACATTAAAACCAGCAAAACCTTTATCAATTAATATTTTCACTTCTTGCTGTAAATCTTCTTTGGCAACTAGAATTGATTGATAATAACCTGAAATATTATTTTTTTTTAAATAAAAATTATGAATCGTTGGAGACAAAGAATGAGATATCGGATCCCCTATTACTCCAGCAAAAATTGAGTTGCTTTGCATTTTATGTTTTTTAAGTTAGATGGAGAAGACTTCAAGGCGATTATGTGGAGGCCGGGGTCGGAATCGAACCGACGAATGAAAGCTTTGCAGGCTCTTGCATTACCACTTTGCTACCCAGCCAATAAATTAGATTTGCGCCAATAATTTTTATGACTTTTGATTAAATTTGATAAAATATTAAAAAA
>CAMDGT010000101.1 GCA_945898025.1 Rickettsia typhi
TTGATATAATAACCATTGAACATATCAGAAAAATGAAAGATTGTGCGATTATTGGAAATATCGGACATTTTGATAATGAAATTCAAGTCGAAGCTTTAAGAAACTATCAATGGACAAACATTAAACCACAAGTTGATCAAATTACCATGCCAGATAAAAAAAGAATAATACTTCTTGCGGAAGGAAGGCTTTTAAATCTAGGTTGTGCAACTGGGCACAGCGCCTTTGTAATGTCCACAAGCTTTACTAATCAAGTTATGGCACAAATAGAATTATGGCAAAATCACCAAAAATATCAAAACAAAGTCTATACTTTACCAAAAACTTTAGATGAAAAAGTTGCACTTTTGCATTTAGAAAAACTTGATGCGAAACTAACAAAACTTAGCGAAAAACAAGCTGATTACATTGGAATCAACATTACAGGACCTTTTAAAAACAACGATTATCGTTATTAATCTATTATTAAATTGCAAGATTTATGGACAAATTTCAAATTACAACATCAGGCTATATAAAACTTAAAGGACTAATTGAAAACCTTAAAACAATAGAAAGGCCAAAGGTAATTAGTCAAATCGCCGCAGCTCGCGAAATAGGAGATCTAAAAGAGAATGCGGATTACCATGCTTCAAGAGAAAAACAAGCATTTATTGAAGCTCAAATAGCCGATCTTGAAGACAGATATTTAAGGGTAGAAATAATTGATATATCAAAACTATCTGGAAACAAAGTTTTATTTGGAGCAACAGTAAAAATTAAGAATCTTGATAATGGCAAAATTACAAGCTATAAAATAGTAAGTGATTTTGAAGCAGATCTAGATAAAGGATTAATCTCAAATAGCTCACCTGTCGCAAGAGCAATGATAAGAAAAGAAGCTGGAGAAGAGATAGAAATAAAAACTCCAGGAGGAATAATAAACTACGAAATTCTAGCAGTAAGTTTCATTGAATAAAATTTTAAAATAGTGCACAATATTAACAATCAAAATAATAAAATAATTTTTATACAATTAATCAAGAAAACAACAAAATGGTTAAAGCTTCTTGTTGTTTTGTTAACCATTTTTAGTGCTCTATCATTTCTAGAAATAGGCTTTGCTAATCAAATAAAAGATCCTGAAAACTCTCAACAACAAGAGAAGCAAATATCAAAAAAAAAAATTGTTAAAACAGATAAAAACAATAACAGAACAAATAATTTAAAAAAACACCAAAATTCTAAAATACAGAACCCAACTAATAAAAAAAAATTAAAAATCAAAAACCCAAACAATTCCAGACCATCCTCAAAGAAAAAAGATAAAAACTCTAATAAATTAATTAAAGAAAATAATAATAAGAATAACAATAAAAAATTAAAAGAGCAAAAAAGTAAAATCGCAACATCAAAACCAGCTTCAAAAGATATTAAAAATAACACCAAAAAACAAACTAAAGCAATAAAAACTGAAGAAGATGATCCTCTTGACGAAATTAAAATCATGCAAAATGTAGCTATAAACAACAATAGCATCATAAAAAGAAATGAAAATAAAAAGGCATTTCTCAATAGTGTATTTTTCAACGATAAAGAATTTTCAATTAATAGCGAAACAACCTATCAAAGCCTTGAAATAGCATTATCTAATTACGATACAAAATTACAGAATAATCAAAAAAACTTCAAAATATTTAATCTTGACAATCCATCTCGCTTAGTAATTGACCTAGAAAACATTGAATTAAAAGACACAAACTATCAACCAGTCATTCCGCAATATATAAAACAATACCGTTTTAGCAATATAGAAGGTTCATTAAGATTGGTCTTTGAACTGCAAAATAACATTAAAATTCGTAAAAAATCTTTTAAAGATTTTAACAATCAAAATTTACAAAAAATCATCATTGAGTTTGAATCTACAAATAATGAAAACCAAAAAAACGAAACAACAACAACCGCTGAAAATAAGGCAACTTTAGGTGATAAAAATAACAAAAATGAACTAGATGATTTATTAGAAAAGCAGTCCATTCAAAACAAAATCGATAAACCGCAAATATTAAGCACCAAGGAAATATTGCAACAATTGAAAGATAATAGCCTGAACAATAAACAGCCCAAAAATAACAAAAAATTTTTAATTGTCATTGATGCTGGTCATGGTGGAAAAGACCCTGGAACAATAGGGAATTCGAAACAAACTCAAGAAAAAGATCTTACTCTTTCTTATGCCCTAGCTTTAAAAAATATTCTTGAAAAAAATTCTTCTTATAAAGTATTATTAACTCGAGATAAAGATTACTTCATTCCTCTTAAAAAAAGAGTAGAAATTGCAAGAAAAGCTAAAGCAGATATATTTATCTCTATGCATATTAATTGGGTTGATAATCCAGAAATATCAGGATTATCAATCTACACATTATCTGAAAAATCATCAGATAAACAAGCTGAATTACTGGCCCAAAAAGAAAATCGTGCCGATATAATTTCGGGAATAAATTTTTCTGGAGCAAGTAACGACATAATGAAAACTCTTATCGCAATGTCTCAAAGAAATAGCATGAATCAATCTTCGCAATTTGCCAATTTAGCAATAAGAATAGCCAAGAAAAATAACATTTCGACTTTACAAAACACTCATCGTTTTGCTGGTTTTGCAGTTCTAACTGCTCCCGATATGGCTTCAGTTCTTCTAGAATTAGGATATATATCAAATCAAAAAGAGGAAGAACTACTCAATCAAAAAGAATATAAAGAAAAAATCATCAATAGTCTGAGCGAGGCGATTGACGAATATTTCTCAAAAATATCTGTTTTAAATTAAAAAATAACAATGAAAAAACTAAATAACACTTTTGCTAAATTTTTGCAAAAAATCTTACTTAGAGCATTAATGACATTGCTCTTAATTAATTATTTCAATATAGAATCTTTAGAGGCAAAAAATATTAAAACCAAACAAAGAAATTATCAAAATGAGAAAGAAATTGCAAAAGAACAAACAAAAAATAACCTGCAAAACAATAATATAAGCAATAAAATATCCTTAGAAGAATATTTAAAACAAATAAACAGCAACAATCCGGCAGTAATATCTTATAATCAACAAGAAGAAGCATCGGAATTATTAAAAAACAAAGCAAAACTAATTACTGGGTTTAATGTTTTCAGCTCTGCAAAAAGCGGTTTTTATCAACAAAATCAAGCAGCACAAATTTTTCGTTACAGTCAATATTATTATCAAAATTATCAAGTTGGAGTTTCTCAAACGAACAATCTAGGAATCAACAGCAAATTATATTACTCTCTTAATAAAATTAATTACAAAGATTTCAACACCTCGATGTTTCTAAACCCTTCCCTAGCATCATCGAATGTACAAACTAATCCAATCGCTGAATTATCAATACCTTTGTGGCAAAACTTTCTTGGAAAATCAACGAAATCAAATAAAGATGCCATAATTTATAGTCAAGAAAGCAGTAAATTAAACAATCAAGATTTAATCAATAAAACTAATATTGATGCAGAAAAAACCTACTGGAACCTTGCAATTGCTTGCAGAATTCTTAATATACAACAAAATAATCTTAAAAGATCGCAAGCAATTTTTAATTATGTCAACAGAAAATTGGCAATGAATTTAGCAGAAAAAAGCGATATACTGCAAGCAAAAGCATCGGTTGAACAGGCATCGCTAGAGTTAGAGCAAGCAAAAAATAATGAAGAATATTGGATAAATCAATTTAACAAAGCCAGATATATCTCTGAGAATGAAAAAATTGATAATCTACAAGAAATTGATTATAAAGAAATTCAAAAACTCACTCTGCCATTTCAACAACAAGGCAATAGACCAGATACCAAAGTCGCTGAAGCGCAAATGAAGCTTGCAATCGCTAACAATAAGATTGAAGCAGAGAACTCAAAGCCGAATCTTAGTCTTGATGGATATTATGCACTCAAAGGCCTGCAGGCTGGCACTATAACCGCCTTAGATAACTCTTTTATTAATCGTGGGGCAGAAGCTTCGGTGGCGGTTAAATTTTCAATGCCCGTTAATTTTTACAATACAAATAGTGTAATGAATGGAGCAAATCAATCAATCAATTCTGCAAAAAACTTATATCGCTACCTTTCATTTAGTGAACAAAAAGATTGGCAAGATATTGTTAGAAATTTTAATAATCTACAAAAAAATTTACAAATTTCTCAAAAAATTGAAAATGCCCAAAAATTGAAAATTGAGAATGAAAGATCTTTATTAGAGCAAGGCAGAACAACAACTTATCAGATTTTACTATTTGAACAAGAATATTTCCGCTCACAAATAAAAAGCCTTGAAATCGCTAGACAATTACTTTCTCTAAATGCCGAAGCAAAATCTTATAAATTTTAGATTAAAAGTTATTTTATATCAAAAAATGAATCTGTTATCCCAATAACAAAAAAAGATAACCTATTTATTTTTTGGTATATTTTAAATATAAAGCTACTTCTTGAATTTCTTCGTTAGTAAATCGAGCGCCAATTTTATTGATAATTTTTCCTGCTATAAAATTACCGAATCTTGCTGAATCTTGGAGATTATAACCCATGATTAAACCATAAATAAAGCCTGCACAGAATGAATCTCCGGCTCCGGTACAATCAACAGGATTAATTATTTTTTGCGAAGAAATTTTAAAATATTCATTTTTATGAAATATAATTGCCCCCTCACCCGCAAGAGTAATTACAAAAATTTTATCAAAAAACTTAGCACAAAATTTGGCAATTAATTCAGGATTAAATTCTTCTAGTTGCAGTAAAGAGTTGATTTCAAACTGATTAGCAAACAAAATATCTATATCTAGATTTATTAGATCAAGAAAATCTTGACGATGCCTATCAACACAAAATGAATCAGACAAAGAGAATATGATTTTATTTTGAAAATATTTTGCCTTATCAATTGCTGATTTTATGGTATTAATTGAACTTTC
>CAMDGT010000102.1 GCA_945898025.1 Rickettsia typhi
GGGATCAACAATTAATACTGATGGGTGGAAGGCTTACGATGGCTTAATTTTAAATATTATACTCATCAAAGGGCTTTTCATTCTCATAATGAATTTGCTCGAGGAAAAAATCATGTTAATTCTATAGAATCATTCTGGAGCTATTGCAAAAGAAGATTGGCAAAATTTAACGGATTAACAATGAAAAATTTATTTTGCACTTAAAAGAAAGTGAATTTAGATTTAACTATCGAAAACAAGATTTGTATAAAGTTTTGTTAGAAAAAATTAGAGAAAATCCTCTTTAAAGTTGTCTAGACCCTTGTTAATTTAAATTATTTTAATATATTAATTTTCTAAAATTGGTTTCACACCTAGAATTGGAGCAATATTTTTAATGATATTACCAGCCACAGGAGCGGAAACCATACCGCCCGTGTTAAATATATAGTTGCTCCTATCAAAAACCACTAAAACCAAATATTGTGGCTTAGATGAAGGAAATACAGCAACAAAAGAAGCGATGGTCGATTTTTCATTATACCCTCCAGATTCCGCTCTGTTTGCAGTGCCAGTTTTTCCGCCCACTTCGTAACCATCTATATTTGAGTGTCTACCCGTTCCTTTAGTTACAACCATTCTTATCATTTCTCGCATTTTTGCGGAAGCCTCCTCATCGAAGACTTTTTTTCCTTTTGGCTTTTCTTTTAATTTTAAGAATGAAGGTTGATACAATGTTCCTCCATTAACAATTGCAGATACTGCTGTTGCTATATGAAGGGGAGTTGTTGCAATGCCGTGACCATAAGCAATAGTAAAAAGATTAATTTCTCGCCACTCTTTATTTTTAGGAAATATTGGGGTTCGAAGCCCCGGAAATTTTGCTTCAAGCCTTGACAATAAATTAAGTTTTTGCAAAAACTCTCTTTGACTCTCAATTCCAATCTTTTTTGCGATTTGTATGGTACCAATATTAGAAGAATATGCAAATATCTCACCCACCGTCATTTTATCTTGATAGCGATGATCATCGCTGATAGTAAATCTACCATATTTTATTGGCTCACTAATATCGTAAACATCAGAAATTTTAATTAACTTTTTCTCAAATGCATTAGCAATGGTAAAAATTTTAAAAATCGAACCAAGTTCATAAACACCATTAGTAGCTCGGTTGAATCTTTCATCTTCATTAGCTTCTTTTTGTAGATTGGGGTCAAAAGTTGGAAGAGAGGAAATGGCAAGAATTTCACCATTATTAACATCGAAAACAATACCAGAAGCCCCTTTGGCTTTATAATGAATCAAACCTTTAATTAATTCATTATGCAGTATATCTTGAATTCTAACATCCATTGCTAGCTCTAATTCGCTATTACTCTCGCTTAACTTTTCATCATATTGCATTTCAATTGCAGATAGCCCTTTGCGATCGGAATCTACATAGCCAATAAGGTGGCTCGCTATTTCTCTTTGCGGATAAACTCTTATTAAATCATCTTCAAAAATCAAGCCCGCAATTTTTAAATCATTAATTTTATTAACCTCATGCGGAGTGAGATTTCTTCTGATTAAGATCCATTTTTTACTTTTTTTTCCTTCGTTAATTTTTTTTAGCAATTCTTTGTAATCAAGCTCAGGAAATAATTCGCTAAGCCTTGAAACTAAGAGCTGAGAATCTTTAATCAAGATACTGCTTGCATATAATGATTTTGTTTTAAGATCGGTTGCAACCAGTATTCTATTGCGATCAAATATTTTACCTCTTTTTCCAAAATATCTGGGGTCATATTCCTTTTTTAACTTATTTTTATCATTAGTAATAACAATATAGAACAGCCTAAATATTACTATTGAGAAAAATAGTAATATGCAAATATAAACAAAGTTGAGTCTTGATTTTTTTATTTCGTATTCAGCCACATAATAAAAATTTAAATTATATTCAGTTTAGTCAAGCTTTAGGCGTCAAGACCATTTAAATGATGATTCTAAAACTAAAATCATCATTTATTTTGAATCAAATTAAGATAATTTTATTTCATCTATAAGCTTTTTTACTGCATCAACCGACTTTTCAAACATTATCTGCTCTTCTTGATTTAATTTTATTTCAACGATTTTTTCAACTCCGTTAGAACCAATAATTGCAGGCACTCCAATAAATAAGCCATTGACTCCAAATTCACCACTAAGCTTTGTGGCAACTGGTAGGATTCTTTTTTTGTCAAGTAAATAACTTTCTGCCATTGCAACCGCAGAAGAGGCTGGAGCATAAAAAGCAGAGCCATTGCCTAATAATTTAACAATTTCAGCCCCACCATCGCGGGTTCTTTGCACTATTTCTTCAATTTTTTCTTTAGTAGTCCAGCCCATTGAAATTAGATCTGGCAACGGAATTCCCGCAACTGAAGAATAGCGAATTAAAGGCACCATACTATCGCCATGACCACCCAAAACACAGCATTGAACATCTTCAACAGAAACATTAAATTCTTTTGCTAAAAATAGAGACATTCTTGAAGAATCTAGCACTCCAGCCATACCAACAACTTTATTAGCAGGTAAACCACTAACTTTTTGCATCACATAAACCATTGCATCAAGTGGATTAGTAACAACAATAACAAAGGCTTGGGGAGAATATTTTTTTATACCTTCAGCAACCGATTTAATGATATTAACATTTGTCAATAGTAGATCGTCTCTACTCATTCCAGGCTTTCTGGCAATACCAGCAGTAACTATAATTACATCGGAATCGCTTATATCTTGATAATTATTGGTTCCAGTAATTTTAGCATCGAAAGATTCAACTATCGAAGATTGTTCAATATCAAGAGATTTGCCTCTCGCAACACCATCAGCAACATCAAGCAAGGTGATATCTCCCAAATTTTTTAGCCCGATTAAATGAGCCAAAGTTCCACCGATATTTCCTGCACCAATTAAGGTAATTTTATTTCTTTTAATCATTGTATTTATTAGTTTAGTTGTTTTAATTATTTGTTTTAAAAGGTTTTCTAAAAAGAAGATTGCAAATAATAGCCTATTAATCAATAATTGCAATAATTTATCTTAAATTAATATCACTTACATTTATTATTTTCAAATTATTATTTTCAAATTATTATTTTCAAATGGAATATAAAAATAAATTAGAAGAAATCGTTAAAAATAAAAGAAATATCAATATTTCTTTTGAATTTTTTCCGCCAAAAAACGTTGAAATGGAACAGAACCTTTGGAATGCAATTGCCAAATTAAAAAATTTAAACCCCGCCTTTGTTTCGGTAACTTACGGCGCAGGGGGCTCAACTCGTGAAAGAACTCATAACACCATTGCGAGAATATTAACAGAAACCAATTTAAAACCCGCTCCACATCTTACTTGCATTGCTTCGCCAAAATCAGAAATAGAAGAAATAGCAAAAAATTATTGGAAAATAGGAGTAAGACACATAGTTGCATTAAGAGGAGATATGCCTGCCAATAGCCCAAATTATCAATTACACCCAGATGGCTACCAATATGCAAATCAACTAGTTACCGCCTTAAGAAAAATTGCTGATTTTGAAATTTCAGTAGCTGGATACCCCGACAAACACCCAGAATCACCGAATCTTGATATTGATATCGATAATCTAAAAAGAAAAATTGATGCAGGGGCAACAAGAATAATCACTCAATTTTTTTTTAATACTGATAGCTACTTTTATTTTGTTGACAAATGCTTAAAAAACGGCATCAAAGCACAGATCGTGCCGGGAATTCTTCCCGTTTCAAACTTTAAACAAGTTAAGCATTTTGCAAAAATGTGCGGAACAAAAATTCCTCAATGGATGGAAGATTTATTCAACGGTCTTGATGATCGACAAGAAACTAGACAAATTATTGCCGGAGTAGTAGCGGTTGAAATGTGTCGAATATTGCATAATGGCGGAGTTGACGATTTTCACTTCTACACTCTTAACCGCTCCGAAATGACAACCGCGATATGCCATATTCTAGGGGTAACCGAGCCAATATTGTTGAATCATAATTAAAAAATAGCCAATAATATTGCCCGCAATTAATTTTATAAGCTCTTTTCTTTGTTGTGAAATTTAGTAAAATAAAAATCTTCAATTTTATTTTTAGGCTTAATAATTTCTTCTTATTGAAGAGAATTATTGTTAGCAATTGCAATTTGAGGTAGTAGGAAATTTGTAATGCCATTGACCAAAAGCGCAATATTGGTAAAAAAATAATCTTGATTATAATCAAGTAATACCATTTCCAATCTATAATACATTATAATTAATTTCTAAAATTCTTCCATAAAATTACTGTTTTATCAATCTAAAATAGTAAAAGATTATGAGAAAAATAATAAATCAAGCATTAACACAAAAAGCTCAAGATTTACTTATGAAGTTAAATTCATAAGTTGTTGTTGCTATAACAGACTAAAGGCAATTATCGTCTCTTTTAATCATCCAATTAAAACGGTAGCAGATATTTTGATGTTGATTCAACCACTATAACCAGATGGGCAAAGAAACTAAAGAGAAGTGGCATTAAAGGCTTGGTCAATGCTCCAAAACATCTGGATGGAATCATTGTAAAGAACAATCACAAACAACAAGTCCAGCGATGGCTTAAGAGTGATCCAAATATCAATAATCTTGAAGCCAATTCCTTGTTTAAAATAGACAAAATATGGCTCGATTGATGATTTTAATCAAGCTTAAGTTGTCTTGAACCAAAATAATTATCTTCCAAATCCCCAATTCTCCTCTTGCTCTGCCCACAAACTAGGAATCTCCTCCTTTAATATATCACGAACCGTTATATTTGTTGTTGATTCAGTCACTAACCAGATGGGCAAACAAACTAAAGAGAAGTGGCATTAAAGGCTTGGTCAATGCTCTAAAGCATCTTAATGGAATCATTGTAAAGAGCAAGTACAAACAAGAAGTCCAGCGATG
>CAMDGT010000103.1 GCA_945898025.1 Rickettsia typhi
GAATTTAATAAAAAAGAGATAACTCCTATGGTATCTCAATTGTTAAGCTCAATAGATAATCTTAGAAAGCAAGCATCAGAGCAATTAGAGCAAGAAACTCGACAAAGAGCAAAAATAGAAAATAATCTTGTAAAATCGATTGAAGAAACTAATCGCCTTAACATTGAGGCAAATAATTTGGTCAATGCATTGAATTCTAATTCTAAAATACAAGGAGACTGGGGCGAGGTAATAGTTGAAACCATCTTACAACAATCTGGGTTAGTTAATGGAGTTAACTACTTTAAACAAAGTTCTTTTAAGGGTTATAATGAGCAAGATGTAAAAAAAGATTTTAGGCCTGATTTTTTAATTAATTTACCAAATGAAGATGGCGAAAGAAGAGTTTTAATTATTGATTCAAAGCTATCTTTGAATGATTTTCAAAAATACATTAATTCTGAAAACACTGAAGATAAAAAGAAATTTTTAAAGAATCATTTGGATTCAATAAGAAATCACATTAAAGGTCTTTCTGAAAAAAAATATCAAGATATAGCTGAAATTAATTCTCCAGATTTTATTTTTGCTTTCATTCCTATTGAGCCCGCTTATTTACTGGCTATTCAATCCGATAATGAATTATGGAATTTCGCTTATCAAAAAAAAGTAATATTGGTTAGTCCTACTAATTTTATAGCTTGCATTAGAATTGTTGCCGAATTATGGAGATATCAAAGGCAAAATAAGAATTCTGAAAAAATCGTTGATCGTGCAAACAGGTTGTATGAAAAAATTATTCATCTTGCGCAAAATTTTCAAAATATTGAGAATAGCCTTGATAAAGCTAAGGAATCTTATCTTCAAGTTGTCAAAATTTTTGAAGGCAAGGGTGGAATTGTGTCTCAAGCAAATAATTTAAAAAAATTAGGATTAAAATCTAACAAAACTTTTTCAAAAGATTTTGGCGATATGCTTGACAATCAAGAATATGAACTAGAAAATGATAATATTGAATCTAATCAACATAAATTAGATGATGGCGATTAATATCCCAAAATAGAGCATTAAAATAATTTTATTATGACAAAAAAACAAAACAACACCTCTAAATTTTCACGAATTTTATTTAAAGTTTCTGGTGAGGCGATGATGGGGAGTAAAGGCTTTGGGCATGATATTGAGGCGATATCAAAAATATGTAAGCAAATTATCAAGGCTCATGAAATTGGTTGTGAAATTTGTGTTGTGGTTGGAGGTGGCAATATATTTAGAGGCATGTCGCAAGCAGCGGAGGGAATGGAAAGAGTTAGTGCGGATTATATGGGTATGCTTGCAACTTGTATCAATGGCTTAGCTTTGCAAAGTGCTCTTGAAAAGCAAGGTTTTGCAACTCGAATGATGTCTGCAATTTCAATGAATACAGTATGCGAGCCTTATATAAAAAGAAGGGCGGTTCGTCATTTAGAGAAAAAAAGAATTGTAATTTTTGTAGCTGGAACAGGTAATCCATTTTTTACAACCGATACCGCTTCAGTTCTTAGAGCTGTTGAGATGAGTTGCGATGCCATTCTTAAAGGAACTCAAGTTGACGGAGTCTACTGCTCAGATCCTAAAACTAATCCAAATGCTAAAAAATATGACAAGATAAAATATATAGATGTTATTAAACAAGATTTAAAAGTGATGGATCAAACCGCCATAACTCTCGCTAAAGATAATAAATTGCCGATTATTGTCTTTTCGATAAAAAGTGAAGATGCTCTAATTGATGTTATTTCTGGCAATGGTCAATTTACAATTATCAACTAAATGAAAATCACAAAATTTTTTCTACCAACTTTAAAAGAAGCTCCAATTGACGCCACTGTAGCATCTCATCAATTGATGATTAGAGCTGGTATGATAAGGCAAACCGCTTCTGGAATATATTCTTGGCTACCTTTGGGGTTAATGGTCCTAAGAAAGGTGGAAAATATAATCAGAAGGGAAATGAATGAATCTGGGGCTTTGGAGATTCTAATGCCAACTATTCAGCCTAGTGAGCTGTGGATTGAATCTGGCAGGTATAATGTTTATGGCAAAGAGATGTTGAAAATAAAAGATCGTCACCAAAGAGATCTTCTCTACGGTCCAACTCATGAAGAGGTGGTAACAGATTTATTTCGTAAAAATATTAGCTCTTACAAAGATTTGCCAAAAAATCTTTATCAAATTAATTGGAAGTTTCGCGATGAAATTCGCCCTAGATTTGGTCTGATGAGAGGTAGAGAATTTTTAATGAAAGATTCTTATTCTTTTGATATTGATGAAGAAAAATCAAAAGAAACTTATGACTTAATGTATAAAACTTACATTAAAATCTTCTTATCAATGGGGCTTAAGCCAATACCTGTAAAAGCTGATACCGGACCTATTGGGGGCAGTCTTTCCCATGAATTTCATATTTTGGCAGAAACTGGTGAAAGCGAAATTTATTACGATAAAAAATTTGAAGATTTATTCTTAAAAAAAGGCTTTGACATTTCTGAAATGCAAAATATTTATGCAATGGCAGACGAGATGCACGATCCCGAAAAATGCAATATTCCTGAAGATAGACTTGCAGTTAAAAGGGGAATTGAAGTTGGGCATATTTTTAATTTTAAAGATAAATATTCTAAAGCTATGAACTCTATGGTTATTGACCGCAATGGCGAAAAAATTTATCCTCAGATGGGCTCCTATGGAATTGGGGTTTCAAGAGTTGTTGCTGCCTCCATTGAAGCCAATCACGATGAAAAAGGAATTATATGGCCAAAAGAAATTAGCCCTTTTGATGTCGCTCTAATTAACATAAGAGGCGAAGATGAATCATGCAAGCAATATTGCGATGAGATTTATTCTAAATTGCAAGATAAAAATATTGCAGTTATTTTTGATGATTCAAATGCAACGATGGGGCAGAAGCTTTCAATTGCAGATTTAATAGGCATTCCTTATCAAATTATTGTTGGCCCTAGAAATGTTGCAAACAAAACTATTGAAATTAAAAATCGTTTTAGCGGAAATAAAATAGAAATCGAGCTTGATAAGCTTTATCTTTCTCAAGATTTATCCGATATTTTAAATTAATAAAAATCACCCTTCAATACATTAATATTATCGATGTCAAAGAAAAATGCTTATACTTGTCAATCTTGTGGTTCGGTGCATTTTAAGTGGTCAGGTAAGTGTCCTGATTGCGGAGATTGGAACTCCATGATTGAAGAATTTTCTGAAGGTGGAGCTGGAACAAGCTCTCATTTTTCCCATATGGAAGAATCTGTTTCTGTAAAAAATGCTTCTAGCAATAAAAAGTCAAGAAAAATAGAGTTGGTTGACTTGAATGGAGAAGCAAAAGATTTTCCAAGAATTGACACGGGCATAAAAGAGCTTGATCGTGTTTTGGGTGGGGGATTAGTTAAGGGTTCTGTGGTTCTGATTGGAGGAGACCCCGGAATCGGTAAATCAACTTTATTGTTGCAGACCGCTCAAAGTTTAGCACAAAATAAAAATAGAGTAGTCTATATTTCCGGAGAAGAATCGGTTGATCAAGTTAGGCTTAGAGCTAAAAGGCTTAGCATCAATCAAGAAAATGTACAATTGGCATCAACAACCAATGTTGCCGAAATTATTGCCTCAATAATCATTGATAAACAGCCGACCATTGTAATTATTGATTCAATACAAACTATGTTTGTGGAAGATTTATCTTCTGCACCCGGAACGGTATCGCAAGTAAGGGCAAGTGCTTTTGAATTAACGGTATTTGCTAAAAAATTTAACGTAACCCTTCTGATTGTTAGTCATGTCACTAAAGACGGTCAATTGGCTGGTCCAAAAGTTTTAGAGCATATGGTTGATACTGTTCTTTATTTTGAAGGCGAAAAAGATTTTCATTTCCGCATTTTGAGAGCGGTAAAGAATCGCTTTGGGGCGGCCAATGAAATAGGGGTTTTTGAAATGAACGACACTGGGCTTGCTGAAGTTTCAAACCCTAGTGAATTGTTTTTAAACCATTACGAGAGAGATACAAGTGGCACAGCGATCTTTGGTGGAATAGAAGGAACAAGGCCCATTCTTGCCGAAATTCAGGCATTAGTTTCGCCTTCTTTTATGCCAATGCCAAGAAGATCTGTTGTTGGTTGGGATAATAATCGCCTAGCCATGATTATTGCGGTCATTAATAATAGATTTGGCTTAAATTTATTTGATAAAGAGATTTATTTGAATATTGTTGGCGGGCTTAAAATTGTTGAAACATCAGCTGATTTAGCAGTTGCTTGTGCTTTAATTTCTTCCGCAAAAGATATTCCCTTTGTTGTTAAGGGTTCGGCCAGTCAACAACAAAACACTTCAAATAATCACATTAATAAAAACAACTCTGCAACTATCGCAATAGGAGAAATAGGACTTACTGGTGAGGTGAGAATGGTTGGAAATCTAGAGGCGAGACTAAAAGAGGCTGTTAAGCTAGGTTTTACAGATTGCCTTGTGCCAAAGGGAAATAGTAAGAATAAAAATTTTGATAATATTAAAAAAACCCTTCCACAACTTAATCTGCATTTAATTGAGCATATTCGCGATTTAGCTAAGTTTTTTAAAAAATAATAGTATAATTTAATCGAAATTTAACCCAATAAATTTGAACTTCAGAGATTTTTTAGTTTTGAATTTTCAAATTAAAAACTAAGTTAAAAAAATCTTATTTTTACAGCTTAATTTGGCAAGGTTTTTTTAAGTTTTTTATGAATTTTGGTTGTGGTTTTTGTGTTTTAGGTAGTCGCGGACGGTGGATATCCCATCTCGTTTAATTGAGTTGTCCCAGATAGATTCCTAGACGGATCCCTGAAGCATCCCCAGACGGATCCCCTGAAGGATCCCCAGACGGATCCCCAGACGGATCCCCTGAAGGATCCCTGAAGGATCCCCAG
>CAMDGT010000104.1 GCA_945898025.1 Rickettsia typhi
GATGCTTTAATATTAGAAAATGACATTCAAATTTCTCTTGAGGTTTTAAAGAATAATCCAAAAATTGCCTTGGCTGGTCCAAAAATATTCCACACCTTTAGTGATGAGGAAAAAATCATTATCCAAGAAAAAGATGCTTATCAAGCCACTAATTTTATAGTTGGAGGTGTTCTTTTTATTCGCCTAAAAATATTCAGAAAAATCGGTTTTTTTGACGAGAGTTTCTTTATGTTCTCTGAAGATGGCGAGATTTCTGACCGCTCGTTAGCAAATGGTTATCAGAATGTTATTATTAATAATGCTAAAGCATTCCATTCGGGTGGTGGCTCTAGCAAGAAAAGTTTACGCAATACCTATCGTCGCTTCTGGCACTTAGGCTGGTCTAAATCTAAATATAAACAAATTAAAAAAGGTAAATTACAAACCGCAAGAGCAACGGCGAGATTATTTTTACTATATTTTTGCGAAGGAATTTTTTATTTTCTGGTCTGCAATATCAATAAATCAGTTTCAAAATTTGCATTTTCTTTGGGTTGCTTTGCATTTTTAATAGGCCTAAAATCATTCAAGAAAAATGGATTACCAAGAGGATAAAAACCACACATTAATATAATTTAATAATTGACTATCAAGCCAACTTTATTTAAAGTTTTAACTCATTTTATTTGCTAATTTTGCCAATTTTTAATTAATTTAAAATTTTTATTAAAAACGATTATGAAAAACAATAGAGAATTAATTTCTAAAATCAAAGACATGAACTTTGAGCAAGCAATCTTAAGGTTAGAAGAGATTAATGAAACGCTATCCTCTCACAAAATTAACCTAGAGTCAATGATGATAAATTACGAAGAGGCTCAATTATTAAAAGATCATTGTCAAAAAAGATTAGACGAAGCTAAAATGAAAATTGATATAATTAACAAAAAAACTAATAAAAACAATTCTTAATAACAATGATAATAGTTGGAATTACTGGGTCGGTAGCATCTGGTAAAAATTTTATTACAAAAATTTTTGAGAAATTCCATTTTGCAGTATTTGATGCGGATCTAGAGATTTCAAATATTTTATTAGAAGAAGAAATAATAATAAAAATAAATGATTGTTTTCCTGAGTTAAATAACAACAAATCAATTAATAAAAAATTATTAGCTGAAATAGCATTTTCGAATAAAGAAAAACTAAAATTACTTGAAGAGATAACTCACCCAGCCTTATATCAAAAATACCAAAATTTTATAAAAAATTGCGAAATTAATAATAAAAAATTTATTGCTCTTAATATTCCGTTGCTAATTGAAAAAAATAACTACAAATGCTCAAGAATAGTCAGTGCAATTTGTAATTATCAAACACAGAAAGGAAGATTTATCTCTCGTGAAATATTAAAATTTAAACATCAAAATCATAAAAATAAAATCGGCAAACAAAAAATAAAAGAATTAATCTTATTTTTTACAGAAAAATTTTACAAAATTGTTAAAAATCAATTAAATAATCACAAAAGAATAGTTGCCTCTGATTTTATTATCAACACAAGTAAATCAAGAGCCAAAACCATTAAACAAGCAAGGAAAATAATAAGAAAAATAATAACAAAAAATTAGATTCTAGAAATCCTTTTTAATTATTCCAGCTAAACGAATCATAAGAATTACAATTGCGACAGGAATCCGACCAACTAACAGCTGTTGAATCGCAGATATCGCAAACATAATTAGATTGCTTTTTAAATAACTGAATTTCATCAAGATTTTTTAATAAATCTATTGAATTTTGTTCAATTTTTGCAACATCAATCAATAGTTGGTAGGCATAAAAGTTTTTTTCTTTTTCAAGTGAAGATTTTGCAAATGATTTAGCTGTTGATAAATCGGAAATATGTAAAGCCGTTCTTGCTATCGCTATATCGTTTAAATATAGATTTTTATCAGATGATCTATTAAAAATAGTTGGTTTTACAAGTTTTTTAATAGATTTCAACCTATCTTTCTTCGAAAGTTTGCGATTTATTAAGTAAAAAATATCAATAAATATCATATGAGGCTTTGAATGCCATAATCTTTTAATGCTTAAAACAGTCAAAAAGCTCATTGAGTTTCTAACCCAAGATTTTAACATAATTTCAATTGCAGGAAGAAAATCATCAATAATTTTAAGTGCCATCTTCGCCTCTCTTATCGCCTCATTAAATTTCTTGTTGCGATATGCCTCTAATGCAATAGCACAATGAGAAATTGCTCTATCTCTTTTTTGCAATTCTTCTTGAAATTTATCAGCTCCAAATTTTTTAACTATCAATTTTGCATTTTGCCACCTACCCTGCTTTTTATAAATTAAAAATAATTCTTTTGCTATATTTATATCATTTTTATTAATTGCCAATATTTCGTTAGCACAAGCAATTGCAGATTCGTAGTTTTTTTCAATTTTTGCAATATTAAATTTCGATTTCCAAATTAAATTTTGAATATTTTTATGATGATTTATTTTTAGAAAATAGCTTTCGGCATTGTAAAAATCGCCAGCAATGAATGCAATTTTACCATTAATAAAATTGTTAAGATTGTTATTTTTTATTGACTTTGAGAATAATTTTTTTAATTCATTAATTGCCTTAATGTCGTTAACTTCCATTGCCAACAATAATTCCGTTAAAGATTCGAAACCAACTTGATGCCTTTTGACTAAATCTTCTAAATTTCTAAAATAAGATTTTTTAAGTAAAATTTTTGCCAGATGAGGAAATTTAATCGATATTATTTTTATAAAAAAATAAGAGATGGCGAAAATTGTAGCTGTAAATAAAATTGATAAAGTGATTGCGGTAACTATATTGGTTTTTAATTCATAGCCAAGCCAATTAACCAAGACAAAACCCTCATGATCGATAACCCAAATTATTAATCCACCGGTTAAAAAAGCAGTTACAATTAAAAAAATTATTCTAAGCATTTATAAGTTATTTTAAGTTTTTTAAGTATGAAAATATTTCTTGATCAATTTTTTGAATTTCCGATGAATCTTTAAGAGTTGACATAAAATCTTGTGAGATTTGTAAATATTTTTCATCGATTTTTATAAAAACATTTAATGCTTCGTTGTAATTTTCTTTTTTTAGTAGCTGTTCGGTAGATCTTATTATTCCGTCAACATCGGATAAATTCTCATCATCTATTTTTCTAATTACAATTATTTTAGCAAGATAATGACGAAAATTGTTAAGCCAACTATCTTTTTTTTCAAATTTCTTCGTGGCAATTATTTCTGGTATCAATTTTTCAAACATTTGCAGAATCTCTTCATGTGTTTTTATGTTAGATAACAAAACTTTTAATTTATTTATTCTTTCGGAGAGGAAGTTGTCATTTTTAGTAATTGCATCAAAGTTCTCAAAAGACTTTTGAAAATTCAAATCTAAAAAATTTTTTTTAAATAATTTTTCTCGAAGCTCGATATAAGAGAAGATTATCTGAATTGATTTTTCGCTATTTTTATAATTCGTAAATTCGTTTCTAAGGCTTACTATTTCTTGTTGTAAAGAATTAATTTGAACCTGATTTTTTAAAAAAACTCGATAAAAAAAATCAACGCCCTTCTCTTGTAATTCTGTTGCCGTTATATCCGGCAGATCTTCGTCTTTTTTATTTTCTGATTTTTTATATTCGTCGGAAATATCAAAAAAATCTTCTTCTAAGCTTTCGCTTTTAATGCTTTGGTTGTTTTGCTTTGTTTTTAATTTTTGATAATATTGCGTTATCAAAAAAACAAGCAATGCAATGCTAAAAATTATTAAAAATACATTGGTAATTTTTAATTTTCTTTTAATTATATTTTTTTCAATCATAAATTAAATTTACTTTTTCAAATAATCACTAATATTAGCAATTGAATTAACGGGCAAGGGCTGGCAATTTTTAAAGCCATTTAAGAGTATAAAATTTTCTATTTTTTTACTTAAACATAAAAAGTTAGATTTTTTAAAATATTGAGAAAAATTATTTTTTATCAATAGATTAATAAAAATTTTTGCGGTATTTTCTGATAAGATAGGTATAAATAAGGATTCAAATATTTCTTGTTGTAAATTGTTTTTTATAACAAAATTTTTAAAATTATTTGAAAAATCATTTTTATTTATAACATTATAACAAATTATGTCACCAATTAAAAAACCCATTTTATAAAGATCTTTAGAGAAATCAATTGTAATATTTGAACCTCTAAAATACAGCAATGGCAAGCTTTTATTTTCTTCCAAAATTAAATTTTTAAGACTCAAAGCATTTTCTTTTCTAGCTATCAAAATATTGTTAAAACCCTTATTTTCAAGATAATTTGCAATCTTTTTACTAAGCGAGAAAATTTTTGTTGTTAGTAATATTCCGCTTTGAATTATAGCCTCACAACTATTACAGCTAGTTATTATGATTCCAAAATTATGATTAGCAATTGCTATTTTAAAATCTTTAAGATTACTTTTATTTTTTGTATTAATTAAATTTTTTTCAAATTTATTAATATTAAATTTTAATTTTTTTATTAAAAAAACTGGCTCTATTATAACCTCTAATCTATTATTTGCAAGGTCTCTAGCCATTATTCTTGATTTATCTATATCCCTTATCAATAATATTTTCATCTAAAATTTTGTTGCGAAGTTAAAATTAAATTTTAATGTTAAGCGGTTTTTAACTAGATAAAGATATAAATATCAATAAAAAAGTAACTTAATCCAAATAATAGTTAAAATTTTAAAAGCAATAAAAATGCAGTAATATCAATTATTAACCAATAATTTTATAAGTTTCAAATGAATATTCATGAATATCAAGCAAAAAGTTTGCTAAAAAAGTTTGGAGCACCAGTTCCAAGCGGTCACCCTGCATTCTCAGTACCAGAAGCGGTTGAAGC
>CAMDGT010000105.1 GCA_945898025.1 Rickettsia typhi
GAATCTGCCATTGTTCATGATATTAAAATGGAGAATTATGAACTGACTAGCGGCTATAGAGCGTCAAGAGGGCATAAGATTTTTATGTTCAGTCCGCTTGGTGGCGAAGGCAAAACCAATCGCTATAATCCCTTAGATTTTATTAGCTCTGATGAGGTAAAAATTATTGATGATATCGAGAAAATTGCTCATCTTTTGATTAAAGATTGCAGTGATTATTCAGCTCAAGCTAAGAGCTTATTTACCTCTCTTGTTCTCTATCTTACTGCCAACGCCGCCAAAACTAAATCATTTGGCGAGATTGCCAGAATGCTTGTCAGTGATTTAATTGTTGAAATTACTGATGTACTTCCGAAGTTAAAAAATGATCTTCATCCATTTGCCGTCAGCCAAATTGAGTCTTTTTTATCAAAAGATAAATATGAGCAAAATTCTATTATTCGGGTTTTAAGCAGCTATTTAGCACCGTGGAATAATCCTTTGATAGATTATGCAACTTCCACATCAGATTTTGCCAAGTCGGATTTTGATTTTGCTGATTTTAAGAAAAATAAAACCACGCTTTATGTTGGGTTGAATCCCACTGACATTGATAGATTACAACCAGTGATGCAGTTCTTCTATGATCACGCCCTTGAAAGACTAGCAACAACAGCCTCAGATCTTGGATATACCGATAAAAATGGTGGGGTGTGTTTATTTATGGATGAGTTTTACTCACTTGGAAAACTAGAGATGATGGCAACGGCAGTGTCTTATTTTAGAGGCTACAAGATCAAATTATTTTTGATCACTGCTGATATTGAAAGTATAGAAAATGTTTATGGAGAAAATGGCGCTTCGGCAATAACTTCAGATTGCGATACTAAGATTTTCTTTGTTGCTAAAAGCTTCAAAACTGCCAATAAAATATCGCAAATCTGTCTGGATAAATCTAGGAATGTTGAAGTGTTATCATGGCAAGAAGCTATGAATCTAGCCTCAGATTCGCAAATTATTATGAGAGATGGCGAACAGCCAATTATCTCAAAGAAGGTTTTTTATTATGAAGATGAAGAGATGAAAAAGAGAATACTAACCCCAAAATATTTTACAGATTAGCATGATAAAACAACTCAACAAAAATGATTGGCGCGAATGGAAGGAAATTCGGCTCGAAGCTCTCAAAAAATCACCAGATAGTTTTGTATCTTCCTTTGAAGAAGAAGATAAAACTCCCGATAATATGTGGGCTGAGCAACTAGAAAATTCCATAAAATTTGGATATTTTATTAATGATGAAATTGTTGGCTGTTCAGGATTATTAATTGAAAAAGCAACAAAAATATCTCACACAGCAACTCTTTTTGGAATGTATGTAAAAGATGGTATTCGTGGCAGTGGCATTGGTTTTGATCTAGTTAATTTTGTAAAAAATTATGCCAAAGAAAATCATATTAAGCATTTGTATCTTGGTTGCAATGCGGAAAATCGAGGGGCGGTTAAGTTGTATAAAAAATGCGGGTTTAAAGTTTACGGAACAAGACCAGATTACACCAAGATCGACAACAAATTTTATGACGATTTGACAATGATGTGTGAATTATAAATTTTATTTAAACTTAATCAAATCAAAATGATCACCTGCTATTTACGCTACATCATCGATCCGGACAAATTGGAAGAGTTTGAGGTTTACTCCAAAATGTAGATTCCTCTAGTAGAAAAATTTGGAGGAATACATCATGGATATTTTTTACCAAGTGAGGGTGCGAATAATGTCGCAGTTGCTTTGTTCAGTTTTTCTAGCTTAGTGGATTACGAAATTTATCGCAAAAAAGCCACATCTGATTCACAATGCCAAGATGCAATGTCTTACTATAAAAAAACAAAATGCTTTTTAAGTTACGAACGAAACTTCATGCGCCCATTATTTAGGTAATTTTCTGAGCAATACATACAATCACACCAAGATCGACAACAAATTTTATGACGATTTGACAATGATGTGTGAATTATAATTAAAAACTCTCTCATATGATTAATAACAGACTCTCAACCTACCTCGCTTCTCTTTTTTGGCGATACAAAATCTATCTTTGCTCCCTTGCGATGTTAGCAATCATTGCTGGCGTATTTAACATTGCTGTTAACTACAAAATCAAAGAAATTATTGACTCCATATCCTCCAAAAATGGTTCCGTTGTTTGGTTATTGGCAATATTTGTATTTTACAAATTTATGCATCATGGAATGTTTTTTATTAGCAGATTGCTCGACATAAAATATAAGCCAGTGATTCTTGTAGAGGTGATGAGTAGTATGTATTCTAAAACATTGGCACATTCTCTACATTGGTTCGATTCTCACTTATCTGGTGAAATATCTAGCAAAATTACCGATTTTCAAGGTGCCTTTATTCACCTAATTACCTTTTGCTTTAAAGCACTAAACAATTCGGCTGTAATTGTGATTAGCATTTTATTTTTACTGCAGGTTAATTTTTTATCCACTGCGGTACTTTTTTTGTTTGTTTTAATCTATATCCCAATTATTTATTTTTTACTCAAAAAACAATTAAAACTTCAAGAACAATATACTGCGGCGAGACAAGAAACCGTTGGTATTGTCAATGATTCTATCACCAATATTTTTGGCATAAAAATTATTGGTAATGAGCAAACAGAATTCAAATTAAAACTTACCCCATCCTTGCTACGCTGGAGTAATTGGGATAGAAAAACTAGAGTTTTTGATGCTTGGTGGGTTGATAACGCCGATACCATAATGGTAACAATTATGAGTGCGGTGCAAATTTATCTATTGGCATATCTTTATCGGACCGACCAAATCACTGCTGGCGGCTTTGCGTTTATCGCCATGACTACGCTAAATATTCATGGTGAGCTTGATAAATTTTTGGATAGTTTGCTATTTAATATTATTCCTGGTGTTGCCACTCTTAAATCTTCATTTGGCTTTGTTAGTAACGCAAACGATACTGCTGATAAATTGGGTGCAAAAATAATTTCTAATGTGCAAGGCAATGTAGAATTTAATAATATAAATTTTGCATATGCAGATAGTAAGAAAAATGTATTGGACAATTTTAATTTAATCATTCCAGCTGGACAAAAAGTTGGAATTGTTGGCACTTCAGGGGCTGGAAAAACCACGATTATTAAATGTTTGCTGAGATATTTTGATGTAAAATCTGGCGAGATCAAAATTGATGGTCACGATGTTTCAAGTATCACTCAAGAATCATTGCGAGCCAATATTTCTGTGATTCCGCAAGATATTACAATGTTTCACCGCACTATCCTAGAAAACTTGCAGCTAGCCAAACATGATGCAACTTTTGCAGAGGTGGTTGAAGCCTGTAAAAAAGCCAAAATTCATGACGATATTCTAGCGATGAAAAATGGCTACAATTCTATTGTTGGCGAGCGAGGAATTAAACTTAGTGGCGGACAGAGACAGCGAATTGCCATTGCTAGAGCAATCTTAAAAGATGCTCCGATTTTAATTTTAGATGAAGCAACGAGTAGCCTTGATTCCCATACTGAAAACCATATTCAAGAAAGCCTAAATTTGTTAATCGCTGATCGTTCCACCACAATAATTGCAATTGCCCATAGGCTTTCTACACTAAAACATATGGATAGAATCATTGTTTTAGACAAAGGAAAAATTATTGAAGACGGAACCCATGAAGAATTGATAAAAACTGGGGGCTATTATCAAAGTATGTGGAATATGCAGGCGGGTGGCTTTTTGCCAGAATCTATCGATGAGTCTTGAATATTTTTTTAAGAACATTAACATAAACATCTAGGTATAAAACAATTTAAGTAAAAAAATAAATGACAAAAGAATTATCACAAAACACAATTCCTCAATTTCTCTTCCCAATACTAAAACCATATAAATGGCATTATTTCATGATGTTTCAGATACCAATGGTGGCAGTTGCCTTTCATGTATTAAATGGTTATGCACTGAAACTCATTGTCGATACCTCAACAAATGCTCAAGCCGTTGCGACCAAATGGAATATAATTTATCCAATAGTTATTTTTATTGGAATCGCCCTGTTTCAAGAAGTTGTGTGCAGAGCTGGGCAATGGGCTTTTAATAAATCACAGCCATTTATAAGAGGCGAGATTGTTGCAAAAGCTTATGAACATGTGCAAAACCATTCTTATCAGCTTTTCCAAAATATACAAAGCGGTTCCATCACTAGTAAAATAAAGGGAATTGTAAGTGGTTACGATGACCTATTCCAGTATATTTGGTGGAAGATGACGAATCCGTTTGCGATGTGCATATTCGGAACTTTATCTTTGGCACTCATTAATCTGAACCTATGTATTTTGGTTTTGATCTGGTGCGCTATATTTTTTGTTGCGATGCTAAAAATGTCACTAAAATCAAGCATACTTTCAAGGCAATCAAATGATTTAAAACATAAAGCAATCGCCTTAATTGCGGATAATATTACCAATATTTTTACAATTTTCTCTTTTGCATCAAAGAAAAAAGAGCTTAAACAAATTAAGGGATTTGTTTGTGGCGAGGTGGCTGATTCAGATTACATAAAAAATCTATACCAATTCAAATTTGCTTGTGTTGGAGCTGGTTTATTTATGGGAATGATATCGTCGGTTCTTGGCTATACAGCTTACTTGCGTTACATCAATCAAATTACAGTCGGAGATTTTGCCTATATTGTGACCATCGTATATAAAATAGTGTATGATATTTGGTCTCTTTCTGAACAGATTGGAAGCTTTTTTGATAAACTTGGAGATTTAAAATCCTCTTTTTCAGTTCTACAAATTCCGCAAGATATTATTGACAAGCCAAATGCCTCTGAGCTTAAAGTTTCTAGCGGTGAAATAGTTTTTAAAAATATTTCTTTT
>CAMDGT010000106.1 GCA_945898025.1 Rickettsia typhi
TATTTAATCTTTCTTGATACATTTTTGCAAAATCATCTCCTGCATGATAAGAAGAGCGATTTAGTGGACTAGAAGAAACCATTAAAAAACCCTTATTATAAGCCATTTTTTTATAAAACTCAAATTCATCGGGGTGAACATATCTTTCAACAGGAGCATGTCTTAGGGTTGGTCTAAGATATTGCCCTATGGTTATAAAATCTGGTTATAAAATCTGGTTATAAAATCTGGTTATAAAATCTATATCTGCGCATCTCATATCGTCCATTACTTGCAATATTTGTTCTTTGGTCTCTCCAAGCCCAACCATTAATCCAGATTAGTGGGTTTAGCTCTTTAACTCTTTTTAAGAGCCATAAAGAGTGGAAATATCTTGCTCCAGGGCGAATTGTTGTATAGAGAGAAGGTGTGGTTTCGATATTGTGATTAAAAACATCTGGTCTTGCTAAAACAATATCTGGTTTGCCAGTTTCGATATTGCAAAATGAGCAGGCTCTAGTGCAAACTGAACCAAGAATCATCACCGTAGCATGCTTTTGCTCCCAGCATTCTCCCATATTGGGGCAAGATGCCTCTTCGCAAACAGTGTGTAGTTTTTTTGATTTAATATTGCTTTAGTTTCTTGATAGCCTTGAGAAGTTGGTGCCTTGACTCTTATCCAATCTGGTTTTCTTAAGATTGATTCTTTGGGGTTTTTGCTAGCAAAGCCGAGAATGTCTTTGTTATCGATTTTTGCAATTTGTCCTGATTCTTTTTTTTCTTGACGGGTTTGCATTTTATTTTATTAATTTAGTTTAGGTTTTTGACTAGTTAAGTAAATCTTAACTATTATTTTGACCTTATGAATAAAGGAAAAAACAAATATTACAATCTTTCCCATATTTCTGAGAAAAAATTTCGAGAGATTTTGAAGTATTTTTGTTTTGATGAAACTGCTAGTAAAACAGCGATTAACTAATTCGATTATTTTCTAGACACTTAATTATATAATCAATCGCTTTTCTAATTTCTCTCTTTGACTGATTAAATTCGATTGGAGCATCAAATCTTGGAATCATGTCAAATCTTGAAATTACTAGATTACCTTGATTTCGTTTAAAAAAATAATTGGTTAAATATTCAAGATAGTCTTTCAATTTTTCCTCTTTATAGACTTGATATTTTAAATTATGCAAGGTTTGAACAGCATTATCAAGATCTTCACAATAATTATATTTATATTCTTGCTTCTCGCGATCACTTGCTCCGTATGGTAATTTCTCTAGCAGAACATAAAGATGTTTAACAGCATTTATTTCATAAAAATAGTGAGAGCAGATAAAGATATTATCTATTTTCTTCCTTACCGCAACAAAAACCCAGATAAGCACAAAACTTAAAACCAGAAGACCTTTAGCTAAATCTAAATTAGCTAAATCTAAAATTTCATAAAAACATTTCCATGAATCAAGATTTTTCTCTTTACACTCAATGAAGTTTGCATAAAATTTGTTGCCTTCAGATAAAGCAAAGGCGGTGATAGATAAAGAAGCAATAACGCCCAATATGATTTTTTAATAAATTATTTGCCAATCCAAAGAATTGCTCCTTTTAAATAAGACATTGCAAGGTTTTATTTATTATCGCTAAAAGCACTGCAACGATTCAATATTCTTGATGCTCTAGCAATTGCATTAGTTAAGTAAAAATCATATTTTTGAGCAATAATTTTTAGTTGCGAATCTAGAATATCACCCTCTTCATTCGATAAAATAGTAGATTCTGGAGTTGGATTATTAAGATTGGCAATCGCCTTATGATTAGAAATTAATATTCTTAATTGTAAAATATCATCAAAATCAAGAGTAATTGACATTTTTTTAGCTATTTCAAGAATAAATTGCCATTCAGCTTTTGCATCACCAATTGGAAATATTGATAGCGAAGAAATTTGTGCTCGCCCTTCAACATTAATAAAAGTAGCTTCTTTTTCAGTGTAGACGGGGCAAGGTAGAATAATATCGGCAACATTTGCACCATTATCTCCGTGAGAACCTAGATAAATTATAAATTTATCTTTTAAAGCATTAAAATCAATATCATCATCAACTCCTAATAAGAATATTGTTTTTACTTCTTGATTATTAACAATCTCTTTTATTCCGCCTTTATTTACAAAACCTAACTCTAAACCGTTTATTAGACCAGTATTTTTTGCTAAAAAGTTAAAACCGTTCCAGCCTTCTTTAATGAAATTAAATTTATTGGCAATTAACTTAGCTAAATTCATTATTTGATTACCTTCAACCCCAGTAACCGCATCTTCCCCGATTATTAAAATTGGATTTTTAGCATTTTTAAGAATCTTAGAAAAATAATGCTCCTCTTTGATTATTGAACTCATAATTGCAACATCATTGCCAAGATCTTGATATTTATAGGTTAGATCGATTTTTTGTGTTTCTTCATTTTTAGTATCATCATTTAACCCAATAACCGCAATATTTTGTGGATTTTTTATAAAAGCTTTTCTTAAGCGAGAATTTAATAATGGGGCATCTAAACGAAGGTTGACCCCTATCAATAAACAAGCATCCGCCTTTTCAAGAGCAGAAATAGTAGTATTAAACAGATAAGAACCACGATCATTGGCATTAATCGCTTGATTAGCAAGCCTTGATTCGTAATTATTGCAATCAATTTTATCAAATAAATTTTTTAAGGCAAAAATATCTTCAACCGCAGATAATTTGCCACTTAAAGCAGATATTTGATTAGATTTTAATGATTCAAGATTATCAACAACATTATCAATTGCTTCTGTAATTGTAGATTCAACTAATTTGCCATTCTTTTTAACGTAAGCTTTATCAAGCCTTTGATATTTAAGGCCATCATAACAAAAACGAGATTTATCGCTAAGCCATTCTTCGTTGATTTCTTCATTGGGGGAAGGCAATATTCTCATAACCTCAAGACCTCTGCTATCAACTCTAATATTGCTACCCATTGCATCCATAATATCAACTGACTGGGTTTTTTTAAGCTCCCAACTTCTAGCTTTAAAACTATAAGGTTTTGATGTAAGTGCTCCAACAGGACATAAATCAATAATGTTGCCTGATAACTCTGAATTTATTGATTTTTCAAGATAAGTAGTGATTTCAGTGCCTTCGCCCCTTGATATGGAGCCCATTTCTCCTGTTCCTGCTATATCTTCCATAAATCTGACACAACGAGTACAATGAATACAGCGAGTCATTTGGGTTTTAACTAACGGACCAAGATCTTTATTACTTACCGCTCTTTTTGATTCGTGAAAATTACTATTACCACTACCATACTGAAAAGCTTGATCTTGTAGATCGCACTCACCGCCTTGATCGCAAATTGGACAATCAAGAGGATGATTAGCTAATAAAAACTCCATAACACCTTCGCGAGCTTTTTTTACCATTGGAGTTGTAGTAAATATTTGCATTCCATCAACAGCAGACATCGCACAAGAGGCAACTGGCTTTGGTGGCCCTCCAACAACTTCCACGAGACACATTCTACAATTTCCAGCAATTGCGAGCTTCTCGTGATAACAAAAACGAGGGATTTCGATTCCTGCTATTTCACAAGCTTGAATAATTGTAATACCAGCAGGAACTTGATATTCATTATTATCAATAGAAATTTTTATCATTTTTATTGCTAATTAGTTAATTAATCTTGCACAAAATCGAATTTAGATTCCTTACCACGACTCATTCTCTTTCTTTCATTCGCATCAAGAAACTTTTTTCTTAAGCGGAGAGCTTTTGGAGTAACCTCGGCAAGCTCATCATCGCTAATATAAGTTATCATCTCTTCAAGAGTTAAATCTCTGGGCGGGGTTAACCTTATTGCTTCATCGGTTCCCGATGCTCTGACATTAGTAAGTTGTTTGCCTTTTAAAACATTAACTTCTAGGTCTCCTTGTTTTGCATTCTCGCCAATTATCATTCCAGCATAAACTTTTTGTTGTGGCTTGACAAATAGAGTTCCTCTATCTTGAAGATTCCACAATGCATAAGCAACTGTCTCACCTGAATCAGTAGATATTAATGCACCATTCTTTTTGAATGATATTTCTCCTTTATAGGGAGCATAACTATTAAAAATACGATTCAAAACTCCTGTTCCCTTGGTGTCGGTTAGAAATTCGCCTTGATAACCAATCATACCTCTTGAAGGCATTAAAAATATAATTCGAGTTTTACCACCAGTTGAGGGCTTCATTTCTAACAATTCGCCTTTTCTGATTGATAATTTTTCGACTACTGAACCACTAAAATTATCGTCAACATCAACAACTACTTCTTCAATTGGCTCAAGAATTTCACCATTTTCACCTTTTTTGAATAATACTCTAGGTCGTGAAACCGATAATTCAAAGCCTTCTCTTCTCATATTTTCAATTAACACACCAAGCTGTAATTCACCTCTACCACCAACTTCAAAGCTGTCTTTTCCGTCGCTTTCTTTTACTTTTATAGCCACATTAGTTTCAGATTCTGCGAATAATCTTTCTCTGATCATTCTTGAAGTAACTTTAGTTCCTTCTGTTCCCGCAAGAGGAGAATCATTAACACTAAGAGTTATCGCCATTGTAGGAGGGTCTATCGGAGTTGATTTTATCGGGCTGGAGACAGTAGTATCGCAAAGAGTATCTGCCACTGAAGCTTTTTCTAGGCCAGCTATGCAGACTATGTCTCCTGCTGTAGCCTCTTCAACCGCAATCTTTTCTACCCCACGAAATACATGAAGTTTGGTTAATCTTCCTTGTTCTACAAGCCCTCCTTTAAGGTTTATTGCCTTAAAACTCATTAAATTTTTTGCCTTACCAGAATATATTCTACCTGTAAGCATTCTGCCAAAATAAGGGCTATGATCTA
>CAMDGT010000107.1 GCA_945898025.1 Rickettsia typhi
ACGGGAAATATTTCGTGATTATTATCCATTGCTTGATAAACATTTGCAAGAGTTTGTGCCTCAACTCCTTGTGTTGAGTCGACCACCAGAATTGAGCCTTCGCAAGCTGCCAAACAACGACTTACTTCATAGGCGAAATCAACATGTCCGGGAGTGTCCATTAAATTTAAAATGTATAAATTTCCGTCTTCTGCCTTATATTGAAGCCTAACAGTTTGTGCTTTGATTGTGATTCCTCTTTCTTTTTCAATATCCATTGAATCGAGAATTTGATTAGTCATATCTCTTTCTTCAACTGCTCCGCATTCTTGTATTAAGCGATCAGACAAGGTTGATTTACCGTGATCAATGTGAGCAACAATAGAAAAGTTGCGAATATGGTTAAGTGTTTTTATCATAATTTAACAGTATTTAATGTATTAAAGATGGTATTTGTTAATTAAATAGGTCTTACTCTGCCTATGTTGCTAAATAGATCTTTTAACCAATTATCTTTTTTAATTTTTTGAATTTCAGTTGTTGTTTTTATTGGTTTAAAAGTCTTGTTATTTTTATTTTCAAAATCTTGGATATTAGTAATAAAACCTTCTTGATTAAAATCAATTGCTAAGATTTTTTGATTGATAATTTTTGGTTTCAAAAAAAGATAATTTTTTGTTGTAAAGCTATAATAAAACCAACTTTCTTTTTCCTCATAATTATAAGAAAAGCTTGGTAATCCCATCTCCATAACGGTTTTTTCTTTGTTGCTAATTTCAGTTTGTAGGGTTTTATAATTTGATAAATCAAAGTTATAGCCTCTATTTTCAATTTTTGTACAACAATTAAGGCAGATTAAAATTAATAAAAATAATTTGCTAAAATTAATTGTTAATTTGTTTTTTTGATATAAATTTGTGAAAAAATGCATTTTGTTTAATTTTTTATTGATTTACTGAAGAATAAGTTTTATCTTACTCAATCTTTGTTTTTTGCAAATAGTTTTTACAACATTTAATAATAATATAAATTAAAAAGAGGCTTAAAAATGGCTGTTCCTAAAAGAAAAAAATCGAAATCAAGAAGAAATATGAGAAGAGGAAGCAATGGATCTTACTCTTTCAATATTCCAAATATTGTAGTTGATAAAGAAACCGGTGAATATCGCTTGGCTCATCATATTTCATCAGATGGCACTTATAATGGCAAAAAAATCATTGCCGATAAGCCTGAAAAGTTGAACAATCAAGAAGTTGCTTAATTGCAATTTCCTAAATATTAAGAAATAACCTAATTTCTGGTGTCAAATAAAGTAGTCGTTGCTCTTGATTGCATGGGCGGTGATCGTGCACCGCAAATTGTTATTGAGGGGGCAGAACAAATCGCATCTGCAATATCTCGTAGCGAGTTTTTGTTATTTGGTGATGCTACAAAAATTAATCCAATAGTTTTTCGTTGTCCCAATTTAAGAGCAAGAAGCAAGATAATCCATACCGACGAATTTATTTCTGCCCACGAAAAGCCTTCTGCTGCTCTTCGTCGGGGAGTGAATTCCAGTATGAGACTAGCAATTGATGCTGTAAAAAATCAAGAAGCTTCAGTAGCGGTTTCTGCAGGAAATACTGGCGCCTTAATGGCAATGTCAAAAGTTTTTTTAAGGCCCTTGCCAGCAATTGATAGACCAGCCATTGTAACTTCAATTCCCAATCAAAAAAACCGTAGTACTGTATTACTTGATATGGGTGCTAATATTGATTGCTCAGCAGAGGTTTTATATCAATTTGCAGTTATGGGTTATGCTTTTGCAAGAGTAGTTCATAAAATTTCTAATCCCAAAATTGGCATTTTAAATGTTGGTTCTGAAGAAATGAAGGGAAGTGACAAAGTTCGAGAAGTCTCTCAAATGCTAAAAGAAAGTCATCTTAAAGATAATTTTTATGGTTATGTTGAAGGTGATGACATAACTAAGGGAACCGTTGATATCGTTGTAACCGATGGCTTTTCAGGAAATATAGCATTAAAAGCAATCGAAGGAACCGCGAAAATGATATCTGGTTTTATAAAGCAAGGCTTTATGAGTTCAACTTTATCAAAAATAGGATACCTGTTTTCTGGCCACTCAATTAAAGAGGCAACTAAAATTATGGACCCTAGAATGCATAATGGAGCAATGTTGATAGGTCTGAACGGTGTTGTGGTAAAGAGTCACGGTAGCACCGATGCAATTGGTTTTGCTAATGCAATTAAGGTTGCAATATCTTTGGTTGATAATCAAATTAATCAAAAAATAACCGAAGAATTAATCGATTTTCCTAGGTCTGATAAAGATAATAACGAACAAAGCTCAACTTAATTTATGAATTTAATAAAAAGTAAGGTAATATCTAGTGGCTCTTTTTTGCCAGAGCAAATTATTACCAATTACGATTTAGAAAAATCTATCGACACTACCAATCAATGGATTATTGAAAGAACAGGAATAGAACAAAGACACATTGCTTCAAAAAATCAATTAACATCAGATCTTGCTGCGAAAGCCTCAATCAATGCTCTTGAATATATTGATTTTAATCCTGCGAATATTGAAATGATAATAGTTGCAACCACCACTCCAGATCTTACATTTCCTGCAACTGCAACCATTGTTCAAGAAAAAATTAAAGCGGTTAAAGCTTTTGCTTTTGATATTCAGGCGGTTTGTTCGGGCTTTGTTTATGCTTTATCAATTGCAGATAATTTTATAAAAACAGGTCAAGTTAAGAATGCTTTAGTTATAGGCTCAGAAACTCTTTCAAGAATTGTTGATTGGAAAGATAGAAATAGCTGTATTTTGTTTGGCGATGGTGCTGGTGCATTATTGTTAGAAGCTAATATTAGTGGTGATGATTCTGGAATTATTGCTACCAACCTAAATTCTGACGGTAGATTTAACGATATTCTAAAAACTAGTGGCGGTGCATCAAAAAATCAACAAATTGGTTTTATTGAAATGGCTGGTAAAGAGGTTTTTAAACATGCAGTTGAAAAAATGTCTAAATCAGTTTTTTCAGTTCTTGAGCAGGCAAATCTAAAAACTTCAGACATTGATTTGTTAATACCTCATCAAGCAAATATAAGAATTCTCAATGCAGTAATGCAAAAATTAAATTTAACTGAAGATAAAGTGATAATTACTTTATCTAAGCATGCTAATACTTCTGCTGCCTCAATCCCTTTGGCATTTGATTTTGCTCATCGCAATAAAAAAATAAAAAGTGGCGATATAATAGTATTGGAAGCATTGGGTGGTGGCTTAACTTGGGGTTCAACATTGCTAAAATGGTAATTTTGCAATTTATTTTTATAATTAAATAGAGAATGCAATTATGCTAAATATAGAGTTGCAAAACTATCGCCGTATAGTAATAAAAATTGGCTCCTCAATATTAATTACAGCAAATAAATTTCGTTTAGATTGGTTAGAAACTTTTGCAGAAGATGTTTGTCAATTAATTAATAATAATATAGAAGTAATAATCGTAACTTCTGGTGCTGTTGCTCTAGGAAAAAGTAACTTGATTAATGCTAGTGATCAAGATAATGCTAAGCTTTCTCTTCCTCAAAAACAAGCTTCTGCGGCTATTGGGCAAATTAAATTGATGAGTTATTATCATGATATTTTTGCTAAAAAAAATCTTACTGTTGCTCAAATACTTCTTACAGCCAATGATTGCAATTCAAGACAAAGCTATAATAATGCTTCTAACACTATCGAAACATTGCTTAAAAATGCAATTATTCCTATTATCAATGAAAATGATTCGGTGGCAATTGCAGAAATCAAAATCGGCGATAATGATCGTCTTGCTTCAAGGGTTTCTCAAATGGCAGAGGCTAATTTATTAATATTATTTTCAGATATTGATGGTCTTTACGATAAAAATCCAAGAAAATATAAAGATGCTAAATTATTAAGAATTATTGAAAATATTGATAATACAATTGAAGATATGGCGGATGGTAGCGATTCATCAGTTGGAACTGGTGGAATGAAAACAAAAATTGATGCTGCTAAAATGGCAAATGCTAGCGGTTGTGATGTTATTATAACCGATGGTACGGTTAATAATTCTTTATCTAGTTTGTTTTTTAAAAATTATGGCGATAAGAATTTTACTATATTCAAAGCAAAAAATTGTAAAAATAAAATTTTTGCTAAACGAAATAAATCTAAAAAAATTAGTAAAACTAAAAAAAATTGGTTATCGGGCGTTATTAATGCTAAAGGAGGGGTGGTAATCAACGATTGCGCTCATCAGGCATTAATTACAAAAAAAAATAGCCTTCTTCCTGTTGGGGTGGTTGCTGTTGATGGTAATTTTGATGTAGGTGAGGTGATATTTATTAAAGATCAAAATAATCATCATGTCGGCAATGGTATTGCAAATTATAATTCTTCCGATTTGCTGAAGGTTTTAGAGAAAAAAACTGCTCAAGTTAAAGAAATATTAGGCGAAGATGTGAAGGTTGAGGTGGTAAATCTTGAATATTTAATTATTTTTTAATCAAATCTTTTTCAAAATGTTAAAACATACATCAGTTACCGCTATTGGTAATGCAATTATAGATATTATCATCAAGGTTGATGATAATTTTCTGCATGATAATTTTCTTGACAAAGGCTCAATGAAGCTAGTTGATTCGGCAACTTCACAAAATATTATTAAAAAAATAGATCTATCTAATGTATTGCAGATTGCAGGAGGTTCTGCCTGCAATAGTATGGCGATATTATCGCAATTAAGAGTTAATAGTAAATTTATTGGTAATGTTGCTAATGATGATTTTGGTCTACAATTTACTAATTCAATAACTAATTTAGGTTGTCAATTTTTTAATATTCAAGATAATAGTCAA
>CAMDGT010000108.1 GCA_945898025.1 Rickettsia typhi
GTTACTCCTGAAATATCATCGGTAATGGCGAATTTTTTGCCTACCAACTTATTAAAAAGGGTTGATTTTCCAACATTTGGTCTGCCAATAATTGCAATTCTGAACATATTAATTTGATATTGATTTAATTTTAGGAAAATCTAATTGAAATCTTGTTAAAGTCAACTCTTGATAATGGCTCAAATTATTAAATTAATTTAGTTTAGCGGTTGTGAAGCTGATTTATTCTCCGCAAGTAGAGCGACGATATTCAAAGATTTTAACTCTATTTCGCTAATTCTTTTAGTATTAAAGTTTTTATCAATTAAATAAATATCGGGAAGAGATGTTGGTGCGGGAAGTTCTAATCTTGTGATGTTTTTTATTAAAATATTGAAAAAATTAATCTCGCTTGAGAATTTTATAAAATTTTTTATATTTTTGCCGTTATCAATATTAATTGCTATAATTTCTAAGCCTCGCGATTGATATTTTTGATATAAATTTTCAAGAAACAATAGTTTATCGGGACAATTACTGCACCAACTTGCCCAGAATATTACTATTGTTAGTTTTTTATGTATTTTGCTGAATGTAAAATTATTGTAATTTACATTCTTTGTTGTGTATTTTGAGGCGATTATTAGCTCTTTTGGATTATTTGATGCAAAAGATTTTGTTAAAAAAGCGATATTTAATAATGTAATTATTAGAAAAAAAATACTAAAGAAACTTTTTGGTGAATTCATGATTTAATCTTATTCTTCTTGAATTTTCATTTCTTGGGTCATTTTTTGAGTCATTTTCATTAAATTCAAAATATAATTTGTAAGAATCGTTTGAAATTAATGATTCCGCTATTTCTGGCCACTCTATTAAAACTAAGCCTTGATTTATAGAAGAGAATAATCCTATATTTTCAAGTTCTTGATAAAGATTAAGATTTTCAGTTTTAGATTGATAAAGGCGATATAAATCAAAGTGAAATATGTTTTTTATTTTTCCGTGCTGATTTTGATATTGATATATTAAATTAAAAGTTGGGCTAGGAACCTCAGTTTTTTTATCGAGAAGCGATTGAATTAAGCTTCTTGCAAAAAAGCTTTTTCCAACTCCAAGAGTGCCAAATAGCATAAATATTGAATTTTCACTAATTTTGGATGCAATATTTTGAGCGAAATTTTTCATTTCCTCGCAATTGTTGATAATTATTTGATTATTAACTTGCATTGGTTTTTGGTCTTTGAGATAGTGATTTAAGTTGACCGCAAGCTCCAAGAATATCTTCTCCTCTAGTTTTGCGAATGGTTGTAATGATTTTATTTTCTTTAAGAATTTTTTGAAAATTTTCAATAGCCTCGATGTTGCTATTAGAGAATTGACAGCCATCCCAAGGGTTAAACGGGATTAAATTAACTTTACAATGAAGGTTGAATTTTTTAATCAAATTGACTAATTCAAGAGCATTTTTGATGCTGTCATTAACATTTTCTAGCATTACATATTCAAAGGTAATTTTTTGCTTCTTATTTAGCTGGTTGTAATATTTACAAGCTTTCATTAATTCAACAAGAGGATATCTTTTATTGATTGCCATGATGTTGCTTCTTGATTCATCGTTAGTGGAGTGCAAGGATATTGCTAAATTTGATTTTATTTCACTTGCGCTGCGAATTATTTCTGGTGCTAAGCCGGAGGTTGAAACGGTTATTTTTCTTAGGCCAAACCCCAAACCTTCTTGGTTAGTTATTATTTTTATTGATTTCGCGACATTGTCGTAATTAAAAAATGGCTCACCCATTCCCATAAATACTATGTTGGTAATTTTCTTTTGCTCGTTATCCCAGTCATTTAGCAAATCTTTTGCTAAAATAATTTGAGAAACGATTTCAAAACATTCTAGGTTTCTTACTAATGTCTGCGTTCCTGTGTGACAAAATTTGCACGATAATGTGCAACCAATTTGAGAAGATATGCAGATTGTTCCTCGCTCTGTTTCGGGGATAAAAATCATTTCAACTTGTTTGTTGTCTGCAAAGGAAATCAACCATTTTCTAGTTCCGTCCAGAGAGGTAATGTCGAGGGCTACTTTTGGGCGTTCAATGCTAAAGTTATCGGTTAGTATTGGCAATTCTTTGTTGCCAATATTTTTCATTGATTGAAAATCTTTTGCTCCTTTTGAATAAGTCCAGTTCCAAATTTGCTTGGAGCGAAATTTAGGAATGTTGAGGATGTTAATTTTTTCCGCCAACTCTTCTTGATTAAGGTCTAAAATGTTTATTAATTGAGTCATAAAGTTAATTTTTGATTGTAAAGTTAATCTTAAAAGATCTTTGAGGTTTTAATAGAGAGCTTTGATTGTTTTCACTAATTGCAAAGCCTGAAGAAGAACAGCATCCATCATATTTAATTGCAATGCTGCGAGTTATGTTTCTTTTATTTGTTATATCGCGATTAATATTAAAATCAACTGTAGTTTTTTTGCTAATTGGCATTGAAAATAGAAGGTTTGTTTGTTGAATCTCTTGAGTGTTTTGAGTTGTTTTTTTGATTAATAAATAAGTTCCATTGATAGTTAGTTTATATATCGCCGTTCCAATTATAACCTCATTAATATCGTTCTGATAATCTTTTTCGTTTAATTGAAAATTATAAGTTATATTAAGCCAGTTTTTTTTGTTATAATAAAGTTCGCCGACGATATTGGATTTAGAATTGGAGTTAAAACCTATAATACTAATATCTTGTAGTTTGTTGCTTTTTTTAATGCTTTGCCCAATGGATAATCTATATTCTCCATCGTTATTGAAGTAGGCTGTTCTAACTCCATAATTAAATCTTTTTCCAACTTCACTTCTATCAAAGCCTGCGATTCTATCGTTAAGAAAGAGGTTGCTTATTGTTAATTCCGAATTATTGCTATCTTCATTTGGTATTTCTTGAAATCTTGATTTAAAAGAACTCACTACAAAATTTGCCATTGGCTCAATGGTCAGGGTTCCGTTTTTGCTTTTTCGCAATAAAGGTAAGTGCCAAGATAAAGAGCCTTCTGGTTGATAATTTATTGGGGATTTATCAAAATTTGTATTATTGTTTAAGCTTTTATTATCATTTTTTAGATAATAAATATCTGATTCAAATTTTCCATTTAAAGAAAATAAATTTCCATAAAAGTTAGCGGGAAGGTTGATTTCTGGAGCAATTAAAAGTCTTTGATAGCGTAATCCATCTGAACGAGTTAAGTTTGTATAATTGCTATTTAGCAATAATTTCTCTTTAAATAGAAATGGTTTAGTTTCGATGTGAGATTCTATTGTTGGTAGGATAGTGGGGGTGCTGTTAGTGTTTGCGGCATATTCTAACTCCTGAAAATTAATTGCTGTAATGTTGTGATAGCTTCTTTGATATATATAATCAAAATTTGCTTTTGAAACCGAGTAATTTGTGTAATCGTAATAGTAATCCCTTAAATAATTTGAGTCCGAAAGGCGATTAATTGAAAAATTCGCTCCAATGTTTTTTGTAAAATCAAAAGATCCAAGCCCTTTTATTGTCCAGCGATAATTACTTTGGGTTCGATTTCTTGCTACAGTATCTTGGGAGTCTTGAATTTTATTATTTGCTAACTCGCCTTCAAGCATATATCTTCCAAATGAAGATAGGTGTTCAAACTTATTATTGAGGATTATTTGTCCGGAAATTGAATATAAGTGCGGAGTAATGGTTAATTCTTTATCTTCTGATATAGCTATATAATATGGAGTTATTAAGCCTATTCCAAAGCGATTGTTTTTGGCATAAGAAGGGCTTAAGAAGCCACTTTTTCTTTGATTTCCAGGTAGTGGAATTTTTAAATAAGGTATGTAAAATACGGGAACCTTATAAAAATTAATGATTGCTCCTTTTATAGCTAATGAAGATTCTTTTTTATCAATTTTGATCGTGGATGAATCGATTGAAATTAAATCTTTGTCAAATTTTTCTAACTTATTTTCAATGTCAATTAATGGATTGGGGCATAGCGATATTATTGCTTTTTCTAATATTGTGACATTTTTATTTTCTCTTATTATTTTAGGAGATATTAAAAATGAGCCATTATTTATTATTATTTGGGCATTGTTAAAACTTCCAGCGGAAAAGTCTTCTTTCATTTCAGCACTTTCTGCATAAACATTCCCAACTTCAATATTTTGAATTTTGATATTATTTTTAACTTCAAATCGATTTGTATTTTTATCGTAAATTACCTTATCTGCATAAATGATTGCATTATTTCTTAGTAATTCAACATTGCCACTAGCATTTATTTTATTTGAATTTGCATCTCCATCAATCCTGTCGGCAATAATTTTTATAGGTAAAGAGCTTGGCTCTGTTTTTGAGTTGTTTTGTGATTTAATTTTATTTTTAGCGATTGCAAGGTTGCCAGAATTGAAAAAAACAAGAATTAATAAAAAGGATAGAGGGCTATAAATAAATAATCTATTTTTAGGGATTTTGATTATATTTATATTATTATCTCTTTTAATTTTATTTGGGATTGACACATTTATTTGTTAAATCAAATTTAACTTGATTACCTTTCTTCTTTTTGAGAGGAATTTTAGATACAGAGCTATCATCATTCTTGTTAGAAGAATGGCTGAAAACATTGATGCTAAAATACCAATTGAGAGAGTTACTGCAAAGCCTTTTACGGAACCGCTGCCAAAAGCATAAAGAAAAAATGCCACAATGAGGGTGGTTATATTTGAGTCTGCAATAGTTCTGAAAGCTTGCGAGAAGCCTTGCTCTATGGCGATAATAGGTTTTTGTTTAGATCTAAGCTCTTCTTTTATTCTTTCGAAAATCAAAACATTGGCATCAACAGCCATGCCCATTGTTAAAAC
>CAMDGT010000109.1 GCA_945898025.1 Rickettsia typhi
AATAAAATTGATAGCATCTTAAAAAGATTGGTTCAAAAAAACTGTGTGGTAATTTCAACCATAAACAGCGATAAAGATCTTGAGAAATCAATCGCTCTAAAAGAAATTATTAAAAATTCAGCAAATCAAATATATTTACCAAATAAAAATCCTAAAAAAGATTACAAAACAATATTTGCATTAGATGACGATGAAATTGAAATAATCAAAAATATACAAACTTCATATCATCATTTTCTATTAAAACACGATAACCAATCAATAATTTCGTCGCTTTATTTTTTAAAAACTCCAGAAATGATTCAGCTTTTAAGGTCTGATGAACAAGCTGTCTTAGTTATGGAAGAAGTAATTGACTATATCAGAGCAGAAAAAAATCAACCTCTAGAAAAAATTAGTAGCAAAGAATGGCTTCCCCAAACTATAGAAATATTGCAAAACATAACTGAAGAAAATAGGTTGGCAGAAATAGAGCGAATTCGTCAGGAGAGAATTAAAGAAAAACAAAGAATAGAAATACTTGAAAATTCTTAAATTATTTACAAATCATTATTTATAGAACTAATCATTTGCAACCAATCATCTTCGTTGAGAATTTTGATATTTAGTTCTTGTGCTTTTTTCAATTTACTTCCCGCGTCTTCGCCAGCAACCAAAAAATCAGTTTTGCTAGAAATACTGCCCACAACCTTCATTCCAAAGCCTTCTGCAACTTTTTTAGCCTCCATTCTGCTCATTTTTTCAAGTGTTCCTGTAAAAACAACCGATTTATTTGCCAAAGGAGAGTCATTTTTATCATTTTTAAAATCAATAATCTCTAGCTCCAACTCAAGATCCACCATCATTTGAAAGTGACTATTATCTTGAAAAAAATCAACTAAAGCTTCCGCTATCTTTTCACCAACTCCGTCAATTGCTACCAACTCTTGATAATCATGATTGTTAAGCCTTGATTCTATTGGCTGAAATGCAATATTGATCATTTTATTTTTAAAATCTTGATAAGAAATAAAATGTTTAGCCAAAGTTTTTGATAAAGTTTCTCCTAAATGACGAATACCAACAGCATAAATAAATTTATCTAAAGCAATAATTCTTCTTTGATTGATTGATTGCCATAAATTATCAAGAGACTTATTCCCCCAGCCAGCTCTATTTATCAAAGCATAAAATTCATCTGTTTGTCTTTTTTCTAATTGAAAAATATCAACAAAACTTGAAATCAAGCCATCGGCAAAAAAATTATCAATTTGTTTTTTGCCAAGACCAATAATATCAAGGGCATCTTTACTAACGAAATGCTTAATTGTTTCTTTTAATTGAGAACTGCATTTCATTCCTCCGCTACATCTTAATACTACATCTTCATCTTTTTTAATAATAACAGAATTGCAAACGGGGCATATTTTGGGAAAATTAAAAATTTCAACATTATTAAATTTTCTTTCATTAAAATCAACTTCAACAATTTGTGGAATAACATCCCCCGCTCTTTGCACAACAACAATATCGCCAATTCTAATATCTTTTCTTGCGATTTCTTCTTGATTATGTAGAGTCGCTCTAGTTACCAAAACACCGCCAATATTAACTGGCTGTAAAGTAGCAACAGGAGTTACTGCCCCCGTTCTGCCAATTTGCAAAATAATATCTTGTATTTTTGTTTTTGCTTGTTCAGGAAGAAACTTATGTGCAATGGCGAAACGAGGGGAGCGAGCGACAAAACCTAACCTTTTTTGCAAATTAAAATCATTGAGCTTATAAACCATTCCATCAACATCAAACGGCAATTGGTATCTTATCTGGGCAATTTCTTGATAGAAATCAATGATTTCATTAACTCCAATACAAATTTTTGCTTTATCGTCAACAACAAAACCCCATTCCCTTAGGCAAAAATTGAAATTCGCTTGAGAATCGCAAATAAAATCACTAGAATAATCGCCAAGGCCATAAGCAAAATAGCTCAATTTTCTTTTTGCAGTAATCGCAGAATCTAACTGCCTCAACGAACCAGCAGAAGCATTACGAGGATTAGCGAATAATTTATCACCACTTAATTCTTGAATTTGATTTAATTCAATAAAATCAAGCTTTGCCATATATACCTCGCCACGAATTTCAATATATTGAGGCGGGTTATTATTGGCCAATTTAATTGGAAAATCTTTAATTGTTTTTATGTTAGCGGTAACATCTTCACCCTCTTCTCCATCGCCTCTTGTAACTACATGTAACAAGGCACCATTTTGATAAGAAGCAGAAAAAGATAATCCATCAATTTTAGTTTCACAAAAAAATTCTTGTGCTTTTTTATATTCTTCATCTTTTTTATCTTGAGATACAGCAAGAAATCTGGCTATTCTTTCTAAAAAATCAGCAATATCTTCTTTGTCAAAAGCATTCGCCAAAGAAAGCATTGGCTTGCGATGAGCTATTTTGCGAAAGCCATCTGCGGGCTTTGCTCCAACCAAATCTAAACCATCAAAAAGAGGGGCATTTTTATCAATTTCTTCTTCTAATTGATTAAGGCGGATAATTAATTTATCAAATTCTGCATCGTTAATCAAAGGCTTATCTTTTTGATGATATGCAATATTATGCTTAGAAATCTCTGCTTTGAGACTCGCAATTTCTAACTCAAGAGTTTTATTTTTAGTCATTTGCATATTTAATTTAAACAATTATCCCTTGACAACAAGTAAATATCTTTTATAATCCGCTTAGTTCTTAATCAAACCAAACCTATTTATGACAAAAGAAAAATTTACTATCAAGGATTTTAATAAAAAACACTCAAATGATGATATGTGTTTGCATCAAATTTTTACTAGCAGATATGGAAATTTAGAAAACTGTCCGGAATGCCAATCAAAATTTAGCTTTCACAAAATATCTGATCGTAAATGCTATGCTTGTGCATATTGCAGTTATCAACTACATCCTCTTGCTGGCACAATCTTTCATAAATCACCAACAAACCTTAAAAAATGGTTCTTTGCTATCTTTTTATTCTCCGCTTCTAAAAATGATGTCTCTGCTAAAGAATTACAAAGACAACTTGGAGTCACTTACAAATGCTCTTATCGTATCGGTCAACAAATCAAAAAACTATTTGATGAAAATATTGAAAAACTACAAAACATAATTGAAATTGATGAAGCTTATTGCGAAAACAAAGAAAATAATAAACACATCAACAACAAAACACCAAATAATCAAGACAGATCAAATAAAACTAAGAAAACAATTATTGAAAAAGTTGAACGAAGCTAAAATAAAAACTAACAAATATAAAATCCATAAATCACTTAAAGATCTAGGCAGTCACGAGAAAGTTGTTCGCGACAAAAAATAATTATACCACACCAATAATTTAGAGGGTTTTTGGTCTCAATTAAAACGCTCAATAAACGACACTTATCACTTCGTTAGCCCTAAATATTTACAGACTTTATGTAAATGAATTTGCTTATCATTACAACAGAAGAAAGAAATTTAAGCCTTTGTTTGTTGGCCTTATTTCAAAGGCTTGGATGCCTTAATAATAGCATTATCAAATTTTTCTTTATCGGCAACTTTTGTTTCTAAACCAACTAGTCCAGCAACTGAGACGGCAAATGTCGTGAACAATTCACGAAATTTATTCTGATTGGAAATAGAAGTTTCTAGGATTGTTCCGCTTTGCTCTAGTTCTTGCTTAGTTAGTTCAAATATTGGCTTACTTTTTTCTTGAGATTTGGCAATTAAAGAATTGAAGTCGGCTATACTAATTAAGTTATACGGCTGTTCATCGTTATGCACATATTTGTTGAATAGATCTTCATCTATCACCATATTATGTTTTATCAATTCTTTTGCTAAAACATTTTGTGAAGCCCCTTGTATTTTATCAATCCAAATTTGAAATGACTTAGCTTTGTCTTTATTTGAAGTTTTGTGAGGTCTGTATTTTTGAGAAACAATACCTAGCATTTTTGGCGGATTTTCTGGCAAAGGATTTTTTATAGTTTGTTTCCTGAATGGTTGAAAATCTTCGTTCCATTGAGGCAACATTTTAGATAAAGATTGAATTGCCTGATAACAAAAAAAGTCTGGCGAAGTTGGAATTATAAAATAATCACTGCCCATCAAAATACATCTGTTAAGGGCGGAAGCACTAGGACTCATATCAACTAAGACAATATCACATTTATTAACCCTAGCCGTCTCTCTAATAACAACATTAAAAGCTCCTATGAATTGCTCTGCAAAACTTAAAAATCTTCCTACAGCCAAACCAACAGAAAGAGAAACATCTAACTCTGCCATCGCAATATTACCAGCAACTAACAACAAATTATCGTGCTTAGTTTTTGCAACATTTACCGCTCTTGGTTGAACATTTTGACCAGAAATTATTGGAGAAATTGCCGAATGAATATCATCATTTTGTTTGCTATTATAGAATAAATCAAGCTCTTGGTTTTCTTCCAATCCTAGAACATAAGCAGTCAAATTGCATTGGGGGTCAGCATCCACTATAAGAGTTTTTAAGCCTAGTTCTGCGAATGTCCAGCCGAGATTAAAAGTTGTTGTAGTTTTGCTTACACCGCCTTTATGATTGAATAAAGAAATTACTTTTGTCATAATAAAATTTGTAAATTTTTTGTTGAGAATTTCATTTAATTTTACAAATTCTCAATTAACAATTACTTGTCGTCAAGGATAACACTACTTGTTGTTAAGGGATAATTGCTTTAATTTAAATTAACGACGACTAAAAGACTATTATTGGATAACCAAAAACTATGGATAAAGTATTGACAACTCCCAACCATTATGCAATTTATCTATTT
>CAMDGT010000110.1 GCA_945898025.1 Rickettsia typhi
ATATGCTTTTAAGCTAACAAGGTTGACTGCTGTAGATAGGGTTAGATAAAGCACAGAATTATTTAATCTTAAAAACTAATTTATTGATATTTTTTAAACAGATTAAGTAAATATTTATTTACAATTTTTAACATCTTTTTATTAAAAATTTCAGTTAATTAATCTTTAATTCGAGGAGAAATTATAAGATTAACATTTCCATAATCAAGATTTTTATGATAAGTTTTTTTTGTAAAAGCTAAAATTAGACCAAAGCAAATAGACATTGCAATCATCGATGAGCCACCATAACTTATAAAGGGCAGTGTCATGCCTTTAGTGGGAAATAGTTTTAGGCTTACTGCGATATTGATTGCAAGCTGTATTGCAAATTGAAATATTAATCCAGACAGTGCTAGGTAAATAAAGCGATCATTTTCTAGGCGAATTTTATTAATAATTCTTGTAATTAAATAAAGAAAAATAAATATTAATAAAATGCAGGAAATTATCCCATATTCTTCGCCGATAACGGCAAATATAAAATCGGTATGAGCATCTGGAATATAGCTTTTTACCACTCCATTTCCCGGCCCTGTTCCAAATAGACCTCCATTTACAAAGCCGTCAATTGATCTTTCTGCTTGATAGTTTTTGCCTGATTCAGAGCTGATAAAGCTAGTTAATCTTTCTCTGACATGGGGAAAGATTATGTAAGAAATGATTGCTCCAATTAATGAAAATAGGGCAAGAATTATGATTAGAAATAGCCATATTCCATCAAGAAAAATTTGCAACAGCCACAGAATTGTAAAAGAAAATGACATTCCAATATCGGGTTGAATTGCTACTAATGCTACCAGCAGAAAAAATAAACCAAAAGAAAGAGTGTATCTTTTTAACATCCCTAGATTACTTAACTTATCAAGCAATAGGGCATTTGCCATGACAAAGAATGTTTTAGCTAATTCTGAGGGTTGTAGAGTGAGGCCCATTAAAGTTATCCATCTTTTTGAGCCTTTTGCAGAGGAGCCAAATAAAAATACACTAATTAGTAAAATAAATGCAATGACTATTCCGATGTAACTGAATTTTTTTATTTGATTATATTCAAGAGACGATATGATTGTGATTATTGAAATTCCAATTATAATAAATATGAATTGTTTTTTTATAAAATAAAATTTATCAACTTCGATTCTTTTTGCGATTGCGGTGCTAGAGCTTACAGTCATTATGAAGCCAAACAAAATTAGCCCAACAACTAGTAATAGATTTATTTTATCAATATCCATCCACCATCTTCTAATTGTAGCGAGTTTTTCTCTATCAAATATTTGGTTTGTTAAATTCTGCATTCTAAATTAAAAATATTAGAATTTTTTAAATTGCCCATCAATTGAGGCTCCATCTTCTACGGTTAAGTTTTGATAAGCTATTTCCCCAAATACTTCCGCCTTACTGAAAATATTTAAATTCTTTGCTTTGATGTTTCCGGTAAACTTTCCTCTAATATTAACTTGATTGGCGGATATTTCCCCATCTACTTTTCCAGTCTCGCGGATAGAAATGCAGTTTCCAATGATATTTCCTTTTATATAACCTTCGATTTCAATTGTTCCTGTTGAATTGATTATGCCTTCTATGCTTAAATTACTTGCGATTATTGAAGGCAATGTTTTAAAAGAATTAAGAATTTCAAATTTTTTAATAAATCGATTTTCTTTTTTTGGATTTTTAATAACAGATTTATGTTCCTGAATATCTTTGTTTGAATTTTCTGTTTTGCTGGTTATCATTTTAGAGATTGTTTTGGTTTTTTAATATTTCGCCTGCCTCTAAAAATTTTTTAGGGTCTAGTGGAATATTTTTATATCTAACTTCGTAATGAAGATGCTCTCCGGTGCTTCTGCCGGTGCTTCCTTGATGGGCTATTATTTGCCCTTTTTCAACCGTGTCCCCTTCATTGACTAATGTTTGCGATAAATGCCCGTAGCGAGTAGTTATTCCAAACCCATGATCTATTACGATTGCATTTCCATAGTCGCTGAATTTTCCTGCAAGAGTAATCTTGCCTTGAGCTGGACTAATAACTTTTTCATTATTTTTGCCAACAAAATCAAGACCTTGATGAGACGCTCTAGAGCCAGTTATCGGGTCAAATCTTGTTCCAAAAGTGCTTGATATGTAGTAGTTTTTCATTGGTCTTGCAAAAGGAAGGTTCTTTACCATTTTTTCTAATGCTAAGAGTTTTTCAACTTTATTTTTAAAATTCTCTTTTTCTATTTCTAGAGCCTTAGAAATTTTATCTTGATCAAATCGAGAAAAGGGATTCTTTGCTAGCATTAAGGGACCGCCCTGTTTTTTAATAAGATCGTTAGGATTGTTGAGGGAAATTTCAACAATTTCATTTTTATAATCGGAAGTAGCTTTTTTAGATATTCCGGGGATGTTTTTAAGATTTAGCCCAGTTACTTTTATTGCTTGTTCGATTTTGTTCGATTTAGCAGATATTAGATTTTCTATTCTTTCTGCTTTTTTATTTACTTTGGCAATTTCTTTTAGAGAACTCTTTTCCTTGATATTGGCAATTTTACTTAAAATATCAAAAATTTTTGTTGTGCTAGATTTTTCGATATTCTCAACTGATTGATTGTTGTTAGTTAAATATTTATCTAATTTATCGAGTTTTTCATTCAAATTATTAAATTCGGTCTTAAAGTAGCTGTTTACAGCTTTTAGGCTTTCTATTTCTTTGTTTTTGTCTAAAATTATTGAGTTTGATTTTATTGAGCGATCAATAAATTCTCCAAAGAATAAGAATATAAAGCAGATTAAACTTAGTAGAAAAATTTGTGTAGTGGTTGAGATATTTATTGTTGCAATGTTTCTTTTGCCCAACAGAACAAAGGTTTTTTTGCCAAATAGTTTTTTCCAAAGAATAAAAGTTTTGTAGTAACAAGATTTTACGGCAAAGTAGGTTAATTTCAGGAGGATGGCAAAATATTGATTTTTCATAGTTTTATTTATTTATCGATTTATAATAAACATTTATAAAGAGATATTTGTTGATTAGCCTAGTATAAATTCGATAAATCAATAGAATTTATATAATAGTAAAATAATTAAATTGCGATTATTTTAGTAAGTTTGGTTTATAAATTTTTATTTATCTCAATATATTTGTTAAGATAAATATTAAAGCAGCTTGTTAATTTCTCTTGATTTCTAAAAAATTAATTCTAATTTGATTTACTTTTAACTGGAAATATTATTTCAAATTTAATCTTTTAAGTCAAGAAATTATTTTTCTAATGTTTTTTAAGCGGTATAGTATCTTGAAATATAAGACCCCTGTCTCAAAAAATAATTTCAAAAAATAATTTTACTAGCAATTAATTTAATTAAAAATTATGTCTAAAAATACTGTAAAAAAAGAAAAGCAAGAAGTTATTGGTCATCCTAAGCAACATTTAATTAATGTTAAAATGACTGACGGCTCTCAATTTCAAATCATGACTAGCTGGGGAAAGGAAGGAGAGACTCTTACTCTCGATGTTGACCCTAAAAACCATCCTGCTTGGCGTGCTGACGGTAAAAGCACTATCAATGCTAACGATGAAAGAGTTTCTAAATTTAATGCTAAATTTGGTAATTTTAACCTTTAATCACTTAATTTGTTTAGCGATTCTAAGTTAGGAATAGTTGCATTTTCTGGCTGGGGGCAAAAATACAACTCTTTAGAAAATATTTTTGCTAACAACTCTTTTGATAAAATCAATAAAAAACTTACTATAAACAGCATCGATTATAGTAAGTTTTTTAGTTTTGAAGATTTATTAAAAAATATTCATCATCTAATTCCGTCCGATAATTCTGCAAATATAATGATTGGTTGGAGCTTGGGGGCTCAAATAATTGTTCGCTTAGTAGCAAAAAAAATTTTTAATCCTTCGTTAATTATTCTTATTTCTCCGCCTTTTCAAATGGTGAAGCAGTGTTTAGAGGTTTCTATTGTCAATAATCAACTAAAAAGTGAAATTATCGAAAGTGAAATTATCGAAAGCGAAATTATCGCTGGACAAGATACTCAAAAGCCATCCAGAATTAGTGCCGGAATGTCGATTTATAAATTTAATAATTTTTATCAAAATTTTTGCTTGGCTCCATCGAAAACGTTGCAAGAATTTTCAATATTAACTTCAATGAACGATGTTGATAAATCTCAAATTATCGATAGTCTTGATTTAAATAATCATAAAAATTGGCAATTGTGGCTTGCTGAATTAGCAAGATTCTCTTGTTTTGATATTGATTTTTCAAAAATGCCCAGAATATTATTTTTTCAAGGCTTGGGAGATATGGTAGTGCATTTTAGTCAGGCTCAGATTTTTCAAAAACTGTCTCCTGATTTTTGTTTAGAATTAATAAAAAATTGCGGTCATGCTCCTCATGTAAGTAATTTATCATTTGTTAGAGAGAAGATTCTAAATGAAATTAATAATGTTATAATGTCAATAATTTAAATAAGATTATGAAATGTAAGGAAGGTAAAGTGTGGATAAAGTATTCCGATGATTCTGGTGAAAAAAATTTAGAGCAAAAAGTTGTATTCCGTTATCATTAGGGCAAGGGGTTAAAAACCCCTTGTTGCCGTTAGTAGAGAATTCGAGGCTAGAAAGGCAAGGAGTTAAGGCTTTTTGTTACAGAGTGCAAAGAATTAAATATTATGCTTTTTTAAGGGGTTTTTCGAGAAATAATAACATTTCCAATCTACAATACATTATAATT
>CAMDGT010000111.1 GCA_945898025.1 Rickettsia typhi
AGTGGCAAAGATTACATTAACTGCCCACTGAATGAAGAGCAATATAAAAACTTTATTAAAGAATTGCTTGATGCGGAAAAAACTGAATTTAAAGAATGGGAAAAATCAACCCCTTATTTTGACGGTTGCCTACCTATTGAAATAATGGCGGAAAGAGGCCACGAAACATTAAGATACGGGCCTATGAAGCCAGTTGGGCTTAGCAATCCTCACTTCCCCCCTACTCCACCTAAAAAATTTAATCGCTCCTTTGCAGTAGTTCAATTAAGACAAGATAATCATCTTGGTACCATATACAATATGGTTGGCTTTCAAACAAAATTAAAATATAACGAACAGCAAAGAATTTTTAGAATGATACCGGGGCTAGAAAATGCAGAGTTTGCAAGGCTTGGTGGCATTCATCGCAATAATTTTATCAACTCTCCAAAATTACTGGATAATTTTTTAAGATTTAAAGGCTTAAAAAATATAAGATTTGCTGGACAAATTACGGGGGTTGAAGGCTATGTTGAATCTGCATCGATGGGCTTATTAGCAGGAATTTTTACCGCCTACTCACTTGCCAATAAAAAAGTTACCCCTCCTAACAACAAAACCGCAATTGGCTCACTGCTTAACCATATTACTGGTGGGCATTGTGGTGATAATTTTCAGCCAATGAATGTAAATTTTGGGCTTTTTCAGCCTTGCGAAAGCAATATCAAGAAGGATCAAAGAAAGCAATATTACAGCGATAGAGCAATTAATGAAATTAAAATTTGGCAAGAAGCTAATTTAAACTAATTTAACTAAGGTAATTAATTTTTTAATTATTATTAGCTACCGATTCTAGATATTGATGATACGGGGAGCCTTTTTTATAACGAGCAGTTATTTCTTGCAATTTTTCAAGAGTGATAAAGTTTTTTCGATAGCAGATTTCTTCTAAACAAGCAACCTTCAAGCCTTGTCTTTTTTCGATAGTATGAATAAAATTAGAGGCCTCAAGTAGGGAATCTGGGGTTCCGGCATCTAGCCAAGCAAAACCTCTTTTTAATTTTATTACTCCTAATTTATTTTGAGAAAGATAAATTTGATTTAAATCAGTAATTTCTAGCTCTCCTCTTGCAGAAGGTTTTAATGATTTAGTGAATTTTACCACATTATTATCATAAAAATAAAGCCCCGTTACCGCCCAGTTAGACCTAGGGTTTTTAGGTTTTTCTTCGATAGAAATTGCTATCTCTTGCTCTTTTGCAAATTCTACTACTCCATATCTCTCTGGGTCAGAAACGCGATAAGCAAAAACATAGGCTCCGCACTCATTGCCAATGTTATTAATGCTATTTTTAAGATAATCTTCCGATATTTCCGAACCGTAAAAAATGTTATCACCTAAAATTAAACAAACATTTTCATTGCCAATAAAATTTTCACCAATTAAAAATGCTTCTGCAATTCCAATTGGTTTTGCTTGAGATGCATATTCGAGTTTTAACCCGTAATCACTGCCATCTCCTAAAAAATTTTCGATATTTTTAATATCGTGAGGGGTTGAAATTATTAATATCTCTTTAATATTTAAACTTATCAAAGTTGATAGAGGGTAACAAATCATTGGCTTGTCATATACAGGCAATAATTGTTTGCTAATAACATTGGTTAATGGGGCAAGTCTTGTTCCGGAGCCTCCGGCTAGTATAATTCCTTTCATTTTTAATTGAAATTAGATAAATTTATGAAAAATATTCAAAAACGCATTCTGGTTACAGGTGGTTGCGGTTTCATTGGCAGTTGTTTTATCACTAAACAAATAAAAAAGCAACATTTTATTGTCAATCTCGATAAAATGACTTATGCAGCAAATAATAACAATCTTAATGAAGTTGCAAATAGCGATAATTATGTTTTTTTCAAAGGTGGTATTGAAAATACCGAGCTAACCTCCTACATTCTAGAGAAATATCAAATTGATTGGGTAGTAAATTTTGCCGCGGAAAGCCATGTTGACAACTCCATTAATAATGCTGAAATTTTTATTAAAACCAATATTGAAGGAACATTCAACCTTTTGCAATCATCTTTACAATATTATCGCTCGCTAAGCGATTCTAAAAAAGAGAATTTTCGCTTTTTGCATGTCTCAACCGATGAAGTCTTTGGGTCTTTGGCTGAAAACGAAGCATTATTCACTGAAAATAATCGCTATAAACCTAATTCTCCTTATTCTGCTTCTAAGGCATCTTCCGATCATTTAGCAAATGCATGGTTTCACACCTTTAACCTTCCCGTTATCATCACCAATTGCTCTAATAATTTTGGAGCCAATCAACATAGTGAAAAGTTAATTCCCACCATTATTAGAAGCTGTTTAGCTCAAAAAGATATCCCCATTTATGGCAATGGCAAAAATATTCGCGACTGGATCTTTGTCGGCGATCATTGCGATGGCATAGAACTAGCATTAATTAAGGGAAAAGTAGGCGAAAGCTATTGTTTTGGCGGTGAAAACGAAATCAGAAACATTGATATCGCCAATTTAATCTGTGAAATTCTTGATGAAGTAAAGCCAAGGGCTGATGGCATATCATATAAAACACAAATTCGTTTCGTGCAAGATAGAATGGGGCATGATTACCGTTATGCAATCAATAATCACAAGTCTCGAACTGAACTTAATTTTTCGGTAAGTAAAAATTTTAGCGAAAGATTAAGAGATGTGGTTGAGGAAATTATCGCTAAAATATAATTTAAACAAAGATAATGCTAAAAAAATTATGGTCATTAAAATTATTGGCAATAATTCTTATAATTTCTGGGCTTTCAAACATTATTGCCAACGATAAACCCTTAATTGTTGTTTTTAAGAATAATATTTATTTTCCAATCATTGAAGATATTGAAGAATCAACATTTCTAGATAAAGAATTTTCATTATCAAGTGCAACAGATTTTAAAGACCCAGCAATTATTGAAGCAATCAATAAAGATGGATGGATGCTACTCCCCCTTATTAAATTCAACTATGATACCATTAGTTTTGCAATTAGTGGCTCAACCCCAACCTCACCAAATTCAATTAATTTACTTGGCACCGACGATCAAGGTAGAGATGTTCTGGCGAGAGTAATTTATTCAGTAAGAAATTCATTATTCTTTGGCCTTGCACTATCCGTAATAATCTTGCTCATCGGGATATTTTTAGGTGCTATTCAAGGCTATTTTGGCGGAAAAATTGATTTAATCTTGCAAAGATTCACCGAAATATGGAGCGGATTACCAGTAATGTTTTTATTGCTAATAATTTCCGCCATCATTGAACCAAGCTTTATTTATCTTTTATTAATTCTTTCAATATTTGGTTGGATGCATATCGCCAGCTTTGTAAGAGCAGAATTTCTTCGATTAAGAAACTTTGATTTTATTCGCTCAGCTAATGCTTTAGGAGCAAGTCATCTTCGCATCATTTTTCGCCATCTACTGCCAAATGCATTGCCAATTATTATTGCCAATTTACCGTTTTTAGTAGCGGGTTCAATTACCACCCTTACCGCCCTTGATTTCCTTGGCTTTGGCTTGCCCATTGGCTCGGCATCACTGGGAGAATTATTAAATCAAGGCAAAAATAATTTAAATGCCTACTGGCTTGGCATTACAAGCTTCATAACCATTGCCACCATTTTAACCTTATTAATTTTTATTGGCGAAGACCTAAGAAAAATCAACGATAAACACTAAAAATATTATTTAATATTCCATTTCTTTCATAATGGACTGTGCAACTTTGTGCAAGAGCCTCCATTCTTCGTCATCCTCGCGCGGGAGTCGCAAGATCTATTACCTTTCTGGGTCCCGGGACTTCGTGCACGATGACAGGTGAGTTGATATAAACCTCCCCTTGTAGGGGGGGTATTGGAAGTATTTTCAACAAAATTATGGCTTGAGTTATGTGACAAGGTTTTAACAACCTTCCCGAAGATTTTATTCACAACTCTCTTGTTAGTTGTTGTGTTGAGAGAGCTTTGTTGACCCCTCTTCTGCATCGCCAACAAGTTGGCTCTGCGACCCTCCTCTCTTAATCATTTTTGGGGGAGGGTAGTAATGACGAGTAAAAATATTCTTAACCCCTCCATTTTTTTAGGGGGAGGATAATGATAATTGATGCTAATTTGTAAAGGTCATGATTTGGCAAAATAGATCCCGCAACTTCATATAGGATAACGGTTGGTAACGCTGGATGATGGGCGGGGCTGGAGTTGACAGAAACTACCCAAATAACAGCAACTTTTTTCTTGGAAAGGCTTGCCTTCCAACAATTTCGTTGTTATAACCCTCCCCTTGAGGAAGTGCATAATTTGCTTGCAAATTCTGGGAGGGGTTAAGTATTTTCAACAAAATTATGGCTTGAGTTATTGTAAAGGGCACCTCTAAAAATTAACCCCCCAGCCCCATAAAATCTTAAATCCTAAATAATTCAGCTCCAAACCCTTTATCTCCATAGTTTTTCGGGGAGTTTTTCAAGAAATTAGTTATTGCACTTTATTGGCTTAATTGTTAATTTGTATTGGTCGTAAATCCGAGAGACTAGATACTCTAAAACATGTTCACAACTTAATAAAACAAACAACAACTCCAAGTAAAAAATAAACCAGCCAGGATTCTTCGATCTAATTACACGAACTAAAAAACTCACCAAAATGGGCAATCCATTGGCTCAGCTCAGAAATAGCCAAAAAGAAAATCTCCAAGTAAAAGCAGGAGA
>CAMDGT010000112.1 GCA_945898025.1 Rickettsia typhi
TGAGGTGGGAATTTTTTGATGCTTTCTACTAAGTATTGATAAGAGGCTCGATCTTTGGCAATAATTTCGCCCATTTTAGGAATGATGTTAAACGAATAAAAATTGTAGATTTTTTGTAAAAAATAATCATTAACCTTAGAAAATTCTAGACAAATTAGCTTTCCATTTGGCTTAAGAACTCGATTAAATTCAGCAAGAGCATTGTTAATATTTGTAAAGTTACGAATGCCAAATGCAATGGTGACTGCATCAAAACTAGCATCTTGAAATGGAAGGTTTTCTCCACTGCAACAAGTAAAATTTATATTTTTAAATAAATTTTCATCAACCGCCTTTGCAACCGCAATTTTAAGCATTTCTTGATTAATATCGGTCGCTTCAATTTGATAGGATTGATTCTCTTGAGAAAGATTTTTGGCAATTTTTAAAGCAATATCGCCAGTTCCACTAGCAACATCAAGAATTTTTAGTAAATTATGTTGATGATTCTTGATTTGAAGCTCTGTAAATAGAGTTTCTATCATTTTGTTTTTCCATAATCGCTGAATGCCAAAACTCATTGCATCGTTCATTATGTCGTATTTAGGGGCAATGGTTGAAAAAATATCTTTGACAAGATTAGATTTTTCATTAATTTTAACTTTTTTAAAGCCAAAATCAACTTTTTGTTCAGAATCAATATTTTGATAATAATCTTGATTATCTTTTGATTTGTTGTAATTCATTTATAATTTTATGTTTAAAACTAGTGATTTTAATTTTGAGCTACCCAACGAATTAGTTGCTCAAAAGCCTTTTACTCCTCGCTATTTAACTCCAATGTTAATTTATCAGCAGGACAAAATTATTGATAGTAAAATTGATAATTTGCTTGAATTTCTTAATAAAGGAGATGTCTTAATATTTAACAATGTTAAAGTTATAAAAGCAAAATTAAAAGCAAAAAATTTAAGCAATCAAGCATTAATCAACATTAATTTAGATCAACAATTATCTAGCGAGGATTCAAATAAAATTAGGTGGCTAGCCTTGTGTAAACCAGCAAAAAAGCTGAAAGAAGGTGATTTAATTTCATTTAGCTCGCCTCCAAATAATGAATTTATTGGCTTGATTGTTAAAAAATATGATGATGGTTTTATTGAAATAGAATTTTCTTTATCGCAAGATAAATTTTTAGAATTGCTAAATATTTATGGAGAAATGCCTCTTCCGCCTTATATTAAAAACAATGAAGATGCGGAATTAAATTATCAAACTAGCTATGCAAATTCTGGCTTAGGAGTTGCGGCGCCAACTGCGGGCTTGCATTTTACCAAAGAAATGATGGAAAGAATTGTTAATTATGAAATTAAAGTGGTTTTTATAACTCTTAATGTCGGGGCAGGAACATTCTTGCCAGTAAGGGCAGAGAATATTATTGACCATGAAATGCATCAAGAATCTTTTACTATTGATAAAGAAAGTGCTAAAACTATTAATCAAGCAAAAGTGGAGAAAAGAAGAATCGTAGCCGTTGGCACTAGTAGCTTAAGGGCAGTTGAATCTGCTTGCAATCAAGAGGGGTTTGTCTCTGCAATTAGTGGCACTACAAAAATTTTTATCTATCCGAGTTATCAATTTAAAATAATTGATGGGCTGTTTACCAATTTTCATTTGCCAAAATCAACCTTATTTATGCTTGTTTCTGCTTTAATTGGCAAGGATCAAGCTCATAATTTATATCAATATGCGATTGCAAAAAAATATCGTTTTTATTCTTTTGGAGATTGCAGTTTGTTGTTTAAGTAAATTTTTAATTGACATTTTGGATATCAAAAATTAACATTTAAGCTACTTATAAATTACATTAATTTAATTGCAAATGATGACAATAAATCTTTTTAATAGCTGTTCAGATATACTTGGAATTGGTAAGGCTTTTTATAAATATTTTAATTACAAGATTGTTATATCAAAAAATAATTCCGAATCTGTTTTTCATCTGTTAAAAAACATGTTTTAACAGATCAAGAAGAGACAAAGAGATTTATTGAAGAAATATTTAAAAAATATAATAGTGATAATAGTAATTTTAAAATTTCAATGGCAGCTCTTCGTATAATTGAATATATGGATGATGATTTGCTTGGAGCAATTAATCATTTTAAGGGTAGGTTTATTGATAGGGAGCATGGATGTTATATTGATTTTGATGAAGCTACAAGAAAAGGAGATGACAACAAATATTTAAAAATATTACAATCTCATTCGCTGAGTAATAATCCTGGAGGTTTTGGTAACAGTCAATCAATTCCTCTTGCTTTAATTGAAATTAGTAAGTTATAAAGTTGTCTCAATATTTTTCTAAATTTTCTATCAATATTCAACTTCATCGAAATATAGCCCGTGGGGTGGGGCGGTGGGGCCCGCTAAATCTCGTTTTTTATTAGCGATGATTGCTTGAAAATCTGCGATTGAGATTTTTTTTAATCCGACCAAAATGATTGTGCCAACAATGTTTCTAACTAAGTGGCGAAAAAATGAAGGTGCTTTGATTTTAATGATTATGAGCCTTCCGCCCTTAATTTTAGTTTCTTCTATTTTAATTTCATTAATTCTTCTGATTAAATTAACAATTTTAGCATTGTTTTTATCGCTTTTTATTTCTTTTGCGGGGTAAAAACAAGACAAATCAACGATTCCTATCAATAATTGAGATGCTTCTATCATTTTTTTGAGGTCGAGCTCAATTGAAATATGCCAAGCACGATTTTTTTCTAAAATTAGCGGTGCTTGACGGTTGATAATGCGATATTGATAAGATCTTTGTTTGGCACTGAATCTGCTATGAAAAGATTCATCCACGATTGCGGTATCAATGATTACGATATCTTCTCCTGCTAAATAATGATTAATAGCGATTTTTATTTTTTGCGGAGTAAAAGTTTTTTTAAATCAAAATGCAGTATTTGTGCATAAGCATGAACTCCGGCATCGGTTCTTCCTGCATAATGTATTTTTATATTTTCAGCGGTAAAAGAAAATATTGCCAATTCAACCATTTCAGCGATTGATTTTTTGTTATGAGGGCTTGATTTTGTTAAGTTTTTTTGCTTTTGTAGCCCGCAATATTTAGAGCCATCATATTCAACAGTTAATTTATAGCGGGGCATGATTTAATATTTAATTAAAAGATAATGTGGCATTTTAATTTAAACTAATTTATTCTGCCATAAAATTTTAACTAAATTTATATGCAATTTTTATCATACTTTCTCTCAATAATTATCTTGTTAATATTCTCCGGATGCAATATTAGCAAGCATTTTCTTCATAATTATCAAAATATTGATTTTAATAATAATCTTAAGTTAAAAAAAGTATCATTCCAGGATTTAGAAGGATGGAACTCTGATAACCACAATTTGGCGGTTCGCTCTCTAGTTAATTCTTGCGATCAATTGGCATTATTGCCACAAAATCAAACATTAAATCAAATTTATCTCAATAAAAAGCAGGTTGATATTAATCAAGAGCTTACTCCCGCTGATTTCCGCGATGCTTGCGATCTTGTTGATATTGTAAAATCAATGAATAGCAATCAAGCAAGAAATTTTTTTGAGGCTTGGTTTACACCGTTTCTAGTGGTTGATGATAATTATTTTTGGCAGAAAAAAAATAATTTTACGGGGTATTATCAAATCGAATTAAATGGTAGTGAAACAAAAGATGATAAATTTATTTATCCAATTTATGCAATGCCAAGTGATATAGATAAATCAAGCCCTTATTTTACTCGCCAAGAAATTGAAGATGGAGCAATTAAAGATAAAGAAATATTATTATTTGTTGATGATGCGGTAAGGCTATTTTTTATGCATATTCAAGGTTCTGGTCGAGTTGCTCTGGCTGATGGTAGGGTTATAAGGCTTGCCTTTGCAGGTTCTAATCATCATCAATATTATCCAATTGGTAAATATTTAATCGAGCAAAATATTATCAACAAAAAAGAAATGAATGCTAAAAAAATTCAAGATTGGCTTAATAAAAACCCTGATTTTGCTAAGTTGATAATGCAAAAAAATTCTTCTTATATATTTTTTAAAATTAGCGACGAAGAATCGCCAATTGGTTCGCAGGCCGTTCCCTTGACTCCAGAAAGATCAATAGCAATCGACCCAGCCTATATTAATTACGGCTTGCCGATTTGGGTAGTCACTAAAATTAACAATTCTCAAAAATTTACAAAATTATTAATCGCTCAAGATAGCGGTTCGGCAATTAAGGGTAAAGTTAGAGGGGATATTTTTTTTGGTAAGGGCATAGATGCTGAATTTAAGGCATCTCATCTCGTGAATAGCGGTAAATATTATTTATTATTGCCGAATTATTTTTTGAATAGAATTAAGGTTCAATACTAGATAATGACTAGTTCGATAAGCGAATTGTAAAAATCAAAAAATTATCAACATCAATGTTAAAAAATTTTTAAGTTAAAATGTATTTAGATGAAATAAGAAATGCCCAAAATATGGCATCTAATCCCAAGAAATCAATCTGGCTCTTTGCTTCTGCCGGTTCGGGCAAAACAAAGATATTAACCGACAGAGTAATTAGATTATTGTTAGATGGCAATGATATACAGAAAATTTTATGTATTACCTATACTAACAATGGCGCCAATGAAATGAAGGCGAGAATCAATAATCGATTATTTGAAATGACATCATCTTCCTTAGATGAATTAATATTAATTTTAAA
>CAMDGT010000113.1 GCA_945898025.1 Rickettsia typhi
AATAAAGTGCAACAACTAAATTTCTTGAAAAACCCCCGAAAAACCCCCGAAAAACCCCTTGAAAAACCTTAAAAAAACTATGGGGATAAAGGGTTTGGAGCTGAATTATTTAGGATTTAAGATTTTATGGGGCTGGGGATTAATTTTTAAAGGTGCCCTTAACAGCCAGAAATTAGACCCTCTTCCCAAATGCCAAAAAAGCCACATCTTTTAGTTGGCTTAATAGCAGTAACCGGACAACCAGTAGTTGCTTGAACTATTTGTCCATAGTTTGCTTTTGGCCAATTAAAACTGTCCATTATTGTTTCCTTACAAGGTATTAAATTAAATGCAGAAAAATCTTGCACTAATTGATCTCTAGTTTTATAGAATAATATATCATCAAAAACATCGCTATTATTAGAAATTGAAATTATTGAGTTATTAAAATTATAAGTTCCTCCAGAGATTAATCCAATATCATTTTCTATTTCATGGCCATCTGTTGATCTAATATTTTGTTCGCCAGTTTTGCTTGAAAAAGCGCCAAATTTATTGCTTCCGTGACTAATTATTGAAAGAATAGCATCGCTTGTTGAATGATCGGTTCCTCCCATTTTTTCAGTTACTGTAATAATGTCTTTATATTCAGAAGTGCCAAAATTTGATTTATTGGCAAAACTTTTATCGATCATATAGGTAAATTTACTTTCAAAACCATCTTCACCCATTTCCGTTTCTAATCCTAGCGCTTTAACTGGAATGGCACCTATAATAAGTTTTGCATTATCTGTAGATTGATAAACACCGGTTCCCATGCAATTTGTATCAGAACCAACTTCTCTTCCATAGTCAGGATCGTTAATTTTATTTTTTATTAGTGATGCAGGGCAGGGTATTCGACCATTTATTACCAAAAAATTACCAATTGCTTTATAGAGCTGATTTATTCTGTCGTTAGTAACTTTAATTTTATTGTTAATAATACTATTAGTTGAAATTGATAATGCAGAAGATGCAATAATTGATATTATAAGCAAAACAATTGACAATTCAATTAAACTAAAAGCCTTATTTTGCTTTGCAGATTTGTATTTTAATTTTTTTACTGTTCTATTTTTCAACGAAATGTTAATTTGGAATGAAGTTTGTTTTATAAACTAAATTATTTTGTTTTGCCGGAACGCGGGTCAAAATAAAGCAATATTGGAGCAGATATATAAATTGAAGAGTAGGTCCCAATTGCTATTCCAAAAAAAGTTGCAATACTAAAGCTTTTCAGGGCTTCGCCACCGAATATTATTAATGCAATCAATGAAAATAAGGTTGTGCCAGCAGTTAAAACAGTTCTACTTAATGTTGAGTTGGTACTTGAATTGATTAAGTTCTTTAAGTTATTTTTTGGATCTTTTTTGATATTCTCCCTAATTCTATCATAGATTACCACTGAGTCATTTATTGAGTATCCAATAATTGTTAAGAGTGAGGCTATTGAAGTAAGGTTAAATTCTAATTGAGTAATTGCAAAAAAGCCAATGGTTAATATTGCATCGTGAAGCAAAGCAAATATACCACCAACCCCAAATTGCCAATCAAAACGAATCCAGATATATATCATTATTGAAGCAAATGATAATATCAAGGCTATAATACCATTTTTTATAAGTGATAAACCAACTTGCGGACCAACGAAATCTATTTTTCTATATTCAACGTTGCTATATTTTTGTGAAATTGATTCTTGTAGTTTTTGTATTAATTCTTGTTGATTTTCATCTGATTTTGCAACACGAATTAGAAAATTTTTTTCATCTATATTTTGCACTTGAACATCTTTTGCATATTGAGAAACAAGACTTCTTAATTCTTTTATTTCTACAATTTGAGATTGCTTTTCAATTTTTACTTCCATTAATATACCTCCAGCAAAATCTATACCCAGATTTAGACCTTTCGTAGCAACAAAGATAAGGGAAAGTGCAATACAGATAAATGATAGCATAATAGTAGATTTATGTAATTTCATAAAGTCTATTCTGCTATTGCTGAATGCAGTTCTAAAAAATTGCAAAAGCATAGATATTAGAGATAAAATATTTTATTTTGCAGAGGTTTTGATTTTTTTTATCTGTGCAAATAGACGAGATAACTTACGAGAAGCAGTATTTAGGTTGAATACCTTTTTAGTAACTCCTCTCATTAGTTCTGGTTCAAAATTTTTCAAAGCATCAGTTGCTTCTGTTGAATTTCCAGCTTTTATGGCATCAGTTACTTTCTTAGCAAAAGTTCTGATACGATTTTTACGAGAATTATTTACTGTTTTTTTTTGCTCACTAGAGCGGATTGCCTTCTTAGCTGATTTTGTATTAGCCATTTTGAATTGAAAAATTTATTGAAAATTAAAATTTATACATCTAATTAAAATGTATAAATTTACCAATAACTTAAAGCAAGTTAAGTTTAAGTTAAACATTAGACCGACGAGAATATTTTTTTTTTTTACAAAATCAAGCATTATTTTTAATTTATTGCTTTATCAAATATATTTTATTATTATCTGCTGTTTAAATTATAATTTATAATTGGTTAAAATAAATAAAACTAACTTATCTTAACATATTTAAGATTCTTTGTAACAAATTTAATAAATTAATTTGACTATTAAAAAATTCAAAATCCATTCCAACTTTCAACCAGCTGGTGATCAACCTCAGGCAATTGAAAAATTAGTTGAGGGAATAAAAAACAACAAACAGGATCAAATATTGCTTGGCATTACAGGCTCTGGCAAAACTTTTACAATTGCTAATATAATTGAAAAAACCCAAAGACCAGCTTTGATAATGGCTCACAACAAAACATTGGCCGCCCAATTATACGGAGAAATGAAAGAATTTTTCCCAGAAAATCAAATTGGTTATTTTGTTTCTTTTTACGATTATTATCAACCTGAAGCATATGTTCCAAAAACAGATACCTACATTGAAAAAGATAGTGCTATAAACGAACAAATTGACAGATTAAGGCATTTTGCAACAAGAACCTTAATTGAAAATCGCGACTCAATTATCATTGCTTCTGTTTCTTGTATATATGGCATTGGCTCTCCAGAATTTTATAGCTCTGCAGTTATTAGAATTTCTGTTGGAGAAAAAATCAATCAACAAAAGTTTCTTTTACAGCTAACAGATCTTCAATATCAAAGAAATGATACCAGCTTTGAAAGATGTAGCTTTAGAGTGCAGGGCGATGTAATCGATATTTTTCCCTCCCATTTTAATAGCGAGGCTTGGAAAATAAGTTTTTTTGGCGATGAAATTGATAATATTTATGAGTTCGACCCTCTAACGGGGCAAATAATTAAAAAGCTTAAAAATATAGCCATTTATCCTTCGTCCCATTACATAACTCCTCAATCTGTGATGCAAAATGCAGTAAATAACATAAAAAAAGATTTAAATCAAAGAATTGATGAGTTCGATAAAAATAGCCTTCTAATCGAAAGCCAGAGAATAAATCAAAGAACTAGCTACGATCTTGAAATGATGGTTGCAACAGGGACTTGCAAAGGAATTGAAAACTACTCCCGTTACCTTACAAATCGACCACATGGAGCATCTCCACCCACATTATTTGAGTATTTACCAAACGATGCGCTATTATTTGTTGACGAAAGCCATGTTTCAGTTCCACAAATTAATGGCATGTATAAAGGTGACTTTGTTAGAAAAACAACTTTAGTTGAACATGGCTTTAGATTACCTAGTGCCCTAGATAACAGACCTCTTAAATTTTCTGAATGGGAGACTTACAAACCTCAAACAATATATGTTTCAGCAACCCCCGGCAAATACGAGCTTGCCAAAACCGATAATGAAATTATTGAGCAAATTATTCGCCCAACTGGATTACTTGACCCCTTGTGCGAAGTAAGGCCAGCTAAAAATCAAGTAGACGATATTATTGGTGAAATAAAAAATACTAAAAATAAAGGTTTTTGCTCTTTAGTTACTACTCTTACTAAAAAAATGGCAGAAGATCTTACTGATTATTTAAACGATCTCGACATTAATGCTGTTTATATGCATTCTGATGTTGATACATTGGATAGAATAGAAATAATACAAGATTTAAGATTTAAAAAATACGATTGTTTAGTTGGTGTAAATTTATTAAGAGAAGGTTTAGATATTCCAGAATGTGGCTTGGTTGCAATTCTAGACGCTGATAAAGAGGGTTTCTTAAGAAATGAAACCTCTTTAATACAAACAATTGGAAGAGCCGCAAGAAACTCAGAAAGTAAAGTTATACTTTATGCCGACAAAGAGACAAATTCAATAAATAAAGCACTCGGCGAAAATAATCGCAGAAGAGAAATTCAAATTAAATACAACAAGAAGCACAACATTACTCCAAAAACTACCAATAAGCCAATTGGTTCTGCAATGGCTAATCTTTACGGGAAAAAAGATTCCAATAAAAACAATGCTCAAAACAATCAAACGGATAAAGAAATTAAAAACGTTTTAAGAAATTTAGATTTTAAAGAACCTCAGCAAATAGATAAAAAAATAGATGAACTGCAAAAATTAATGAGAAAAAAAGCGGATGACCTTGATTTTGAAGGTGCAACAAAAATAAGAGAGCAAATTAAAAAACTATTACAAACCAAAATAATTTGAATGTTAAACAAAGAAAATTCTTGATTTAATTTTAAATTTACAAGAATATTTA
>CAMDGT010000114.1 GCA_945898025.1 Rickettsia typhi
TTTGCGAGGTTAAATTGGTTAATTAATCTTTGTAACATAAATTCAGCTTTGAAATCTATTCAATAATTCAAACATAAAATGAACGCAGAAAATACGACATTGCAAAATTCAGAATCTTTAAATATTGCGGTTGAAAAATTAGAAAATGTGGCACAGCTTGACTTAATCAATCAATTGCCAATGCAATATTTACCAATTTTACTATTTATTTTAATTGCAATCGGGCTATCAATCGCAATATTGTTAATTCCCTTTTTAATCAACAAAAGAAGCCCAGATAATCAAAAAAACTCGCCTTACGAATGCGGTTTTGAAGGCGATGGCAAGGTTAGAAACGAATTTTCAATTAAGTTTTATTTAGTGGCAATATTATTCATTATTTTTGACTTAGAAATTGCATTTCTTTTTCCTTGGGCAGTAAGCTTAACTGAAATAGGTAAATTTGGGTTTTGGTCAATGATGATATTTCTAACCTTATTGACAATAGGCTTCATTTATGAGTGGAAACGAGGAGCCCTCGACTGGAAATAACAACAAATAATTTTATGAATCTTAATAATTTAACTCCTTTTAACCAAGATCAACTATTAAACGATCTTGACGAACATATTAATAATCGTGGCTTTGTTACTGCAAAGCTAGATGACCTAGCAAATTGGGCAAGATCTGGCTCTTTATGGCCAATGACATTTGGTTTAGCTTGTTGTGCAGTTGAAATGATGCAAACCGCATCAAGCCGTTACGACCTCGATAAATTCGGAGCAATTTTTCGACCTTCTCCTCGTCAATCTGATGTAATAATTGTTGCTGGAACCCTTACTAACAAAATGGCTCCTGCCCTCAGAAAGGTTTATGATCAAATGGCAGAACCTCGCTATGTTATATCAATGGGTAGTTGTGCTAATGGTGGCGGATACTATCATTATTCATACTCAGTAGTTAGAGGTTGCGATAAAATTATCCCCGTCGATATCTATGTTCCTGGCTGTCCTCCAACCGCTGAAGCATTGCTCTACGGAATAATGGCTCTACAAAAAAAAATTAAAAGAACTGGTAAATTTAGTCGCTAATCAAATTACAAAAAAATGTTTCAAAATTTAGAATTACAAGCCAATTATATTAAAGAAAAATTTCCTGACTTAGAAGTTGTTAGACCTATTGCCAATAATAACCTTATAATTTACAGCCCTAAAGATAAAATCGTCGATCTAGCAACCTTCCTAAGAGATGAAGAATCGCTTAGTTTTAGAGTTTTGCTCGATGTTTTTGGTGCCGATATGATGACTATTAGGTCTCCTCGCTTTGAAGTTATTTACAATTTTCTTAGCCTAAAACTCAATAACAGAATTACTATAAAAGTTGCCGTTGATGAAAATATAGAAGTTCCCTCTCTGTGCTTGGTTTTCCTAAGTGCAAATTGGTTTGAAAGAGAAACCTTCGATATGTTTGGTATAAAATTTACTAATCACCCAGATTTAAGAAGAATTCTTACCGATTATAATTTTGAATGGCACCCTCTAAAAAAAGACTTCCCATTAACAGGCTATCAAGAAGTTCGTTACGACGGAATAAAGCAAAAAGTTGTTTATGAGCCAGTAAAATTATCGCAAGAATTTCGCAATTTTGACTTCGACATGCCTTGGTTTGGACCTCAACAAAAAAAATAACAAAAAAATGCTAAAAAAATATATTTCCAAAATTGTTCAGCTCAAAGATAAAGCCTTTGAGAATAAGTTTCTCGCAAATTTAAAATTGCATAAATTTTGCAATAATGAATCACTAAAACAATATTTTTCAATATTGCTAACAAAATTTTCTAGTGCCAATAAAGGCTTAGAAAGCTTTAAAGATGTCATGATATACTGGGGTGGCATAGCATATTTTATTGCTTATTGCATCAATGGTATAATCAAAATTATCAATATAAAATTTTTCTCTTTTATTCTTTCCATTCCAGTATTATGTTATTTTATATGGCACTTTAAAGTTCTTATAAAAATCACTCCCAAAAAAAATAAACTAAGCGAAGAAGAAATCGAAAAAAGAAAAGAAAAAAACCATTTAGCAAAAAGCTTTATTCGTAAACTACTACTACGAGAACCAATTACAAAGTTTAACCCTTATCTTATTGCAAAAATAACTGATTTATTCGTAATTTTACATTTTTTATCTTTTATTTTTAGTATTTTTAATTAAAAGATTGAGAAGAAAGTGGATAACAAACATCATAAATCACACAATAAAATTATTATTGCTATTCTGCAATTTATTAACAAAACCATTGCCAATAAAAGCTCTCAATATATCTCCTTACTAGTAATTATTTTATTTCTTGCTTTAGAGATATTTAGTTTTAGCAAAAGATTATTTTACGATTATGCCGATTTTAATCTAAAAAAAAGAATAAAAAGCCCAATAGAAGTCAATATATCAGAATCTGGAATTAACATTGAAGAAGAGCAAAATATAGAATATCAACTAAAAAAACACGAAACTCTACTCAAGGTATTAATAAATTTCGGTAGCAATGATAAAGATGCTAAAAATATCGTTAATCAAATCAACAAATTAATAGACTCAAAATCAATATTACAAGAAAATAAAATTAAGATTAAATTTAAAAATCTACTTGGCTATAAAACATCACAAGAGAATCAAGACATCACCAAAACTAAATATTCAACAATTATTGAAGAAATTGCAATATCAGAAAACGACGAACGACAAATTATAGTTAAAAGAGAGGCAAATGGCAAATATATTGGCAAAGAAAGAAAAATAAAAATTAATAAACGATATTCAAAATATCGTGGCATAATTAAAAATAGCCTATTTAACGATGGAATCGAGTCAGGAATTTCAGCAACTGCAATGATGCAAATGATAGCGGTTTATGGATATGATATTGATTTTCAAAGAGACATAAAGAATGGCGATAGCTTTGAAATGCTCGTTGAAAGCTATTATGATGAAGATGGAAAAAAAATTAAAGATGGCGCAGTTCTCTATTCTTCATTATCTTTAAAAAGAAAAAAAATCGAAACTTATATTCACTATCTTGACGGTAAAATAGAATATTTCTATGCAAAAGGAGATAGCATTCGCAAATCATTACTTCGAACTCCCATTAACGGAGCAAGAGTTTCTTCTGGCTTTGGGCTTAGAAAACACCCAATTCTTGGCTATTCAAAAATGCACAAGGGAACCGATTTTGCGGCACCAACGGGAACCCCAATAATTGCTGCGGGCAACGGCACCATAACTTATGCTGGAGTTAAAGGCGGATATGGTAATTTTGTACAAATTAGGCATAATAAAGATTATTCAACTGCATATGGCCATGCTAGTCGTTTCGCCAGAAATATGAGAAATGGAATTAAAGTAAAACAAGGAGATGTAGTTGCTTTTGTTGGTAGCACTGGTCGTTCAAGTGGCCCACATCTTCATTTTGAAGTTATCTATAAGGGCAATCAAATCAACCCAGCATCAGTAAAATCAGTATCAGGAATTAAGCTTTCTGGGGCAGAATTAACAAAGTTTAGATCAAGAAAATCAGAAATTGATCGCTATAGAAGAGAAATGCCAAATCAATTTATTAAGTAAAAAAGCCTCTTATTTTTATTTTATTCTCTTAAAAATAAATTAGAATGGTCAATCAATTGTTTGAAGTGAGCTGTTGTCGCTATATTGCACATCTTTTTTATCTAATTTTAAAGACGATTTATTGCTTTCAGCACTAGCTTCAACAAATATATTATCGCTTTTCTTTTTTTTAGCTACTTTTTCTTTGATATTTTTTTCTGACTCGATAGGCTTTTTATCTTTATCAAGATTCTTAGGATTTTTAATTAATTTTATGATTATTTTATTTTCTAATTTCATAATTTCTGGCTGTTTATTTCTATCAAAATCAGGCAGACTAAAAGAATAATAAAAACTATTAACAACTTCTTTTTTATTTTCTAATTCTAAACCAACATTCTTTTGATTGTTAGCAAATATCAACAGATTATTATTTTCAACATTTATAATCACTTCTTCTTTCTGAAAGCCAGAAAAAGTTAGTTTATAAAAATATAGCCATCATCAACTTCACTAAAAGCAATTTTGCTTTTAGAAGCCTTATTGCTAGTTTTATCAAATTCTTTTTGTAAAATTTGCAACTGCTTTTGATGATTATCAAATATTATTTTCATCTTTTTTTGTATCTCTTCCATTTCTTTAAAAATTCCAGAATCATCAAAAGTCCATCTATTCTCAAAATTGAGCTCTTCATCTATTTTTAATGGACTGAATTCTTTTTTATTTTATTTGCAGGTTGCGACACTGCTACAAATGGCTATTCCAAATATTAGGCCTGTGGATAATATAGTTCGACGATAATTTAGCATTTTTTTTATTGAATTACTTTTTTTACTAATAAAATTTTTCATAATAAATAAAAAGTTAAATTAAATAATAAAAATTAGGGTCTAGACAATTTTAGTTGATTTTGATATCAATTAAAGCCTTAATTTGTCTATGCAAAACAAGTATATAAAACATTCCCATATTTACTCACAAATTTTTTATTTATTTTTTGAGTGAGTTGCAATTTGCTAAAAAGCAAATT
>CAMDGT010000115.1 GCA_945898025.1 Rickettsia typhi
CCAGAAGCGGTTGAAGCCGCTAAAAATCTTGAAAGCGAAGGACATAAAGTTTTTGTAGTAAAAGCTCAAATCCATGCTGGCGGAAGAGGTAAAGCTGGAGGTGTAAAGGTTGTTAAATCAATAGACGAAGTTAGAGAAAAAGCTAGCCAGATCCTTGGCATGAAATTAATTACTCCTCAAACTGGTCCAGAAGGTAAAATTGTTAAAAGGCTTTATATAGAAGCTGGCTCAAACATCAAAAAAGAATATTATCTATCAGTGGTGGTTGATCGCAAAAGTAAGGCAATAGTGTTTATGGCCTCTACTGAAGGTGGTGTTGAAATTGAAGAAGTTGCATCACAACATCCGGAAAAAATTATTTCAGTAAAAATAGATATAGCTACTGGAATTCAGCTTTGTCATAGCAGAAAAATGGCTTTTGCTCTTGGACTTAGAGGAGAATTAATAAAAAAGTTTTCTCATCTAGTATCTGCGATATACGAAACTTTCATAAAAACCGATGCTTCGCAAATTGAAATCAATCCCCTAGTTGAAACTGTGGAAGGAGAAATAATAGCTCTTGATGCTAAAATTAATTTTGATGATAATAGTATTTATCGTCACGATCAAATAAAAACAATGAGAGACCTAGATGAAGAAGATCCTCTAGAAATAGAGGCATCAAATCATGACCTTAACTATGTAAAAATGGATGGTAAAATTGGATGCATGGTTAATGGAGCTGGTTTAGCGATGGCAACTATGGACATCATAAAACTATACGGATCTTCTCCAGCTAACTTTTTAGATGTTGGTGGTGGTGCCACTAGAGAAAAAGTAACTGCCGCTTTTAAAATTATATTATCAGATCCCAATGTTAAAGGAATATTAGTTAATATTTTTGGAGGCATTATGAGATGCGATATTATTGCTAATGGAATATTGGAGGCTGCAAAAGAGGTTAATCTTAGCATTCCTTTAGTTGTAAGACTCGAAGGCACCAATGTTGATTTAGGAAAAGAAATTCTTGAAAAATCAGGGCTAGCAATTATTTCCGCTAACGATTTAGATGATGCAGCACAAAAAATTGTAAATGCAGTAAATAACAACCAACTTCTTTAAATTATAAAAAAATATGTCAGTTTTAGTTAATAAAAATACCAAAGTAATCTGTCAAGGTTTTACTGGATCGCAAGGCACTTTTCATTCAGAACAAGCAATTGCTTACGGAACAAAAATGGTTGGCGGTGTAACTCCTGGAAAAGGAAACGCTACTCATCTCAATTTACCAATCTTTAATACAGTGTTTGAAGCTAAAGAAAAAACTGAATGTAATGCATCGGTAATTTATGTTCCACCAACTTTTGCAGCTGATGCAATCATTGAGGCAATTGATGCCGAAATTGAGTTAATAATCTGCATAACAGAAGGAATTCCAGTTCTTGATATGGTTAAAGTAAAAAAAGCACTTTGTGGATCTAAATCAAGATTAATCGGGCCAAACTGCCCAGGAATAATAACTCCAGGGGAATGTAAAATAGGTATAATGCCGGGCCATATTCACAAAAGAGGTAAAATAGGAATAGTCTCTCGTTCGGGAACCCTAACCTATGAAGCCGTGCATCAAACAACAATAGTTGGATTGGGGCAAACCACTTGCATTGGCATTGGCGGAGACCCGGTAAACGGAACTAATTTTATAGATTGCTTAGATATGTTTTTATCAGATCCAGAAACTCAAGCAATGATTATGATTGGCGAAATTGGTGGAACAGATGAAGAAGATGCATCAGAATTCCTTAGATTAGAAGCTAAAAAAGGCAGACAGAAGCCTACAGTAGGCTTTATAGCAGGCAAAACAGCTCCTCCAGGTAGAAGAATGGGCCATGCTGGTGCAATAATCTCTGGCGGTAAAGGTGGTGCTGAAGATAAAATAGAAGCAATGAAACTTGCTGGAATTTCGGTTTCAGATAGCCCTGCGAAATTGGGTGAAACCATGTTAAAATTGTTGCAAAAATAATGAGTTTTCATATACCAAATAATCTATTAAATAATTGTTTTGGTGTATGAAATATATAACTCAATTGCAGGATTTATCTACAGATCTTTATCAAAAATTACTGATAAAATTTAATAAAAAATGTTAAAACTAATAATTTGATACAAAATTTTCACCACAAATATAGAAATATAATACAATTTTTGTTTTTCTAAAATTAGATTATATTTCTATAAACAGTTATTATAGTATATTTAAAACTATTTAACTAGTTTTAATGAAATTCCATTAAGCTATAATAACATATTCAATAACAAAACATAAGGAGAAAAAATGGAAGAAAGAAAAAAGGCTTTAGATGCCGCATTATTACAAATCGACAAACAATTTGGCAAAGGTTCGGCAATGAAATTTGGACAAAGACCGATTTCCGATATAGAAGTAATACCCACAGGTTCTTTATCTCTTGATGTGGCATTAGGAGTTGGGGGATACCCTAGGGGAAGAATAATTGAAATTTACGGCCCCGAATCTTCAGGAAAAACAACTCTAACTCTTCATGCTATAGCAGAAGCTCAAAAAGCGGGGTTATCTTGTGCATTTATCGATGCTGAACATGCCTTTGACCCATCTTACGCAAGAAACCTAGGTATCAACCTTGATGAAATGATAATTTCTCAACCAGATAACGGTGAAGCGGCACTCGAAATTGCAGACACACTAGTGAGATCTGGAGCAATAGGCTTAATAGTAATCGACTCCGTTGCTGCATTGGTTCCGCAAATTGAGTTAGAGGGCGGAATGGGGGATAATCAAATGGGTCTACAGGCCAGACTTATGAGTAAAGCTCTTAGAAAGCTTACATCAACAGTTTCAAAGGCCAATTCAACTATCATCTTTATTAATCAAATTAGAATGAAGATAGGAGTAATGTTTGGCTCTCCAGAGACAACAACTGGCGGAAATTCTTTAAAATTTTATGCTTCAGTTAGATTGGATATCAGAAAAGGAACTGCTATCAAAGAACAAGAAGAGGTTTTAGGAAATGAAACTAGAGTTAAGGTAGTAAAAAATAAAGTTGCCCCACCTTTCAGAACTGCAGATTTTGAAATAATATACGGCGAAGGAATCTCGTATCTTGGAGAATTAATTGAACTTGGCTCAAAGCATGATATCATTGAAAAATCTGGCTCTTGGTATGCTTATAAAGGCAATAAAATTGGACAAGGCAAAGAAAATGTCAAAAAATTCTTAAAAGAAAATCCCTCAATTTCCGAAGAAATTGATATCGAAGTAAGAAAAAAAGCTGGCTTATCCGTAAGAAAACAAAATAAAACAGAAGAAAAATCAACTGATAAATCCACCGATAATGATAAAAAGAAAAAAAATTAATTACCATAGTAACAATTTGTTTAAATATTTAAGTATAAAGCTTTGCTGGTATTTTATTTTTAAAAAGAATATTAAAATTACCGTATGATTATAAAAAAAGTTCTAGTTATTGGATCTGGCGGTAGAGAGCATGCTATTTGCAACCAATTGTTAAATTCTTCGCAGAAAATAAAAATTTTTGCACTTCCTGGAAATGCAGGAATAGGCAAAATAGCAGAAAATGTGTTATCTATACAGCCAGACAATTACATTGAAATTGTTAATTTTTGTAACAGCAATAATATTGATATTGTAATCATAGGTCCAGAAAAGCCTCTTACCGATGGCTTGGTTGACATATTAAACGAAAATAAAATTAAAGTTTTTGGTCCCTCTAAAATTGCATCACAATTAGAGGGTTCAAAAATTTTTATGAAAGATTTAGTTTCAAAAAACTCAATACCTACAGCTCATTACAAAACATTTGACGATGCAAAACTTGCAATTGAATTTTTAAAACTGGTTGAATTTCCAACCGTTATTAAAACAGACGGTTTAGCATCTGGTAAGGGAGTAATAATTCCAAAAAATTTTGAAGAAGGAAAGGAGGCAATAAATCAAATATTTAGTGGAAAATTTGGCGATGCTGGTAAAAGAATCATCATTGAAGAGTTTATGGAGGGGTTTGAGGTTAGTTATTTTATAATTTGTGACGGAAAAAACTTTATTCCACTTGGATTTGCTCATGATCATAAAAAAGTTGGCGAAAATGAAACTGGTTTAAATACTGGTGGAATGGGAACCTACTCACCCTCACCTTTTGTTGATAAAAATCTTGAGGAAAAAATAATTAGAAAAATCATTAGACCAACCTTAAAGGCTATGGAAAGACTAAATGCAAGCTTTACAGGAATATTGTTCGCTGGCCTAATGATTGTTAAAAATGAACCAAAATTAATTGAATTCAATATTCGCTTTGGAGACCCAGAAGCTCAAGTTATTTTACCAAGAATTAAAACAGATTTTCTTTCAATTATTGAATCTGCAATAAATCAAGATCTAGATAAAATTAAAATTGAATTTGATGAGCAATTAAAATTGGTTTGCGTTGTAATGGCGAGTAAGGGATACCCTGAAAATTATAAAAATGGCACAACAATAAAAATAGATGAAAGTCTTGATAAAGTTAATAATTTATCTATTTTACATGCTGGCACAATATTAAATAATCAAGAATTGACTTCTGACGGCGGAAGAGTT
>CAMDGT010000116.1 GCA_945898025.1 Rickettsia typhi
TAATTTTCTGGAAACTGAACTTTTATTGATAGCTCTTCTCCTGCTTTTTTGCCAATTAATTGCTGTTCAAAGGTATCTATAAAGCTTTTACTTCCTAGTTTTAGTTGGTAGTTTTTGCTTTCTCCCCCCTCAAATGCAACTCCATCGATTTTTCCTAGATAGTCTATCATAGTAACATTGCCATTTTCAGCAAGATGATTTATATTTTCTATTTCTTTTAATGTAGATTGTTGTTCAGCAAAAGATTTTATAGCTTTTGCTGTTGTTTCGGTTGATGCTTTTACAAAGCTTCTTTCTACGGTAATCTCTCTAAGATTGATATTTTCTATTTTTGGATATGTAATTACAGTTATAGATGTTGTAAAATCTTGTTCGGGTTTTATTTTTATTGATTCAAGGTCTATTTCTGAGAGTTTTATAATTTCAAGATCTTCTTCTTCTATTTTTTTTATTACAGATTTTCTTACCTGTTCACTGATAATTGATTTTAGTATTTTATCTTGATATTTGCTTTTTAGTATATTTAAAGGTGCTTTTCCAGCCCTGAAGCCGTCTATTTTGGCATTTTTTTGTATTTCTAGCAACTCTTGCTCAAAATTATTGAGAATGATTTGATTTGGTACTATGACTTGATATTGTTTTTTAGTTCCTTCGTCAAGAGTTTGAATTATTTGAGTTTCCATCTTAATTTAGTTATTTATAGAATTAATTATATCTTGAATTAATTTTGGTGCGGATAGAGGGACTTGAACCCACATGCCTTGCGGCGCTAGATCCTAAGTCTAGTGCGTCTGCCAATTTCGCCATATCCGCATATTAGTTTTGCTGTTAATTTTTTAGTTAATTAAGCAATTACAGATATAAAGGTTCTTGATTTATGAGCAGATTTAATAAACTTAACTACACCATTAATTTTTGCAAAAATTGTGTGATCTTTACCTATTCCGACATTTTCACCAGGATGCCATTTTGTTCCTCTTTGGCGGACTATTATGTTACCTGCTAAAACAGATTGACCACCAAATTTTTTAACTCCTAGCCTTCTACCAGCTGAGTCTCTTCCGTTTCTTGAACTGCCACCTGCTTTTTTTGTAGCCATTGCTTGCTCCTAAAATTTAATTGAATTATCCAGCTAATAAAAGCCGAAATAATTGTATATTTTGCCTAATTTAAACTTGAATAGATTTTATTCTAATCTCTGTATGAAGTTGTCTGTGACCTTTTTTTCTTCTTGAGTTTTGTCTTCTTCTTTTTTTAAAAATTATAACCTTTTTACCTTTAAAAGTTCTTACAATTTCTACTTCAACACTTACTCCTTCAACAATAGGATTGCCAAATTTTAGCTCTCCTTCTGAAGTTTCTAAAAGCAATACATCATTTATGGATATTATCGATCCTTCTTCTCCGAGAATTTTTTCAACAATTATTTTGTCGTTTGGGGCAACACGATATTGCTTGCCACCTGTTTTAATTACTGCAAACATTTAAATGCGATTTTTAAGTTTTAAAGCCTGATTTAAATAATAACTTTGTTATTATTGTGCTAACATTAATATGCTACCTAGCTTTTTGAAAGGAAAAAATTTAACTATATTTTTTTTATTGTCAAGTGATAAACATTAAAAAAAGTAATTTTTTTAATGTTTTATTTTATAAATTTTATTTCCCATTCCAATAAAATATTACTATTTTTAAATACTTTTTTTATTACTATGTTTCCTAGATCTATTAATTCTTTTGCAGTTGCATTTCCAGTATTTATCATAAAATTACAGTGCTTTTCTGATATCTGAGCATCTCCATTTTTTAGGCCTCTACAACCAGCTAGATCTATTAATTGCCAAGCCTTATAACCTTCTGGATTTTTAAAAGTACTACCACCAGTTTTTGCTCTTATTGGCTGACTCAACTCTCTTTGTGTTTGTAGTTTTTTAATATTTTCTTCTACTAAGGCAGGGGTTGATTGGTTGACAAAAAACCTAGTGTTGGTTATTATCATTTGATTATCGTTAACTATTTGATTCTTGCGATAGGAAAATTTACAATCTTTATTTGTAAAGCAATAAACTCTTCCATTATAATCAATCATTTCAACATCTTTAAGATTATTTGCAACATCGTTATTATAGCATCCTGCATTCATTGCCACTGCTCCACCAACACTTCCCGGTATTCCACTAAAAAATTCTAAGCCAGATAATCCAAATTTTTTACAATAATTAGCGATGTTATTGCAAAAATTACCAGCCTCACTTTCAATAATTATGCGGTTATCTTCTTGATAATGAGTTATTTTTGAAAAACCAGCACCGATTTTTATCAAAATTCCATTTAAAACTTCATCTTGAATGATTACATTTGATGATGCTCCAAGGATGCTTATTTTTAAAGATTTAGGGTATTTTTCTAAAAAATTCTTTAAATCAATCTGGTTTGCTGGTTTAAAGAATATTTCTGCTTTACTTTTTATATCAAACCAATTTTTAATTTGATGATTAAAGCGATATTCGCCTAAAATTTCTGGTAGATTAAATTTTGTTATATTTTTGTCTTCTTGCATTTCAAGTAAAATAATTTTTTAGAAAAAATCTTCACTAAGAGACTGCGGTATAATTGAGACGGGAATCTTAATTTTATCACCAATTTGATTGATTAGTTTTGGCAATAAGCTGTTGTCTGATTTTATGTTTTTTGACTTGCTTAGTAATAGTTTTTTACAATTTGCGCTTTCTTGAATTTCCGATATTATTTCTTTAAGAACTTCTCCCTCTCTAATTGAAATTATGGGAATTATTTCCTCCCCATTCATTTCGCTAACAATTTTTTTTAAATCTTGTTCAATTTGAGCTCTCTGTTGATTATAAAGGGCTTTAGCGCCAAATATAAGATTTTTATTTGATGATTCTATGATTGTTAATATTGATAGGTTGCAATTCATTTTTTTTGCTTGATTAAAGGAATATTTTATTATGTTTTTAGATAAATTATTAGTGTCTATACATAATATTATCAAAGGTTTGTTGTTATTATCGCTTGATTTCATATTGTTTTTTTAATTATTATGTTATTTTCCAAAAAATTTTATAAATAGAATATTTGCCACCCATCCGAATAATAATGCTATGATTATTGCGAATAGAGCATATAACAACGGTTGTTGATAACAAAAATTACTAATCTCGGCATTTATCCCAATCTGATTGACATATATTGGAATTGATTGAAATGAAAGAAGGTTATCGTCTCTAATTAAATATATTTCAACTGCATAGGTTCCTTGAGGAATATTTTTTGGAAATTGCAACATTACTTTAAATAAAGTTTCGTCAAGAAAGTCTATTTTATTGGCATCGACTAAATAAAGATGATTTTGTTCTAAATTCTCAACCAAGCTATTATAAAATTCCTCTTCTAAAATCTTATTTTTAGGATTGTTTAATGTCTTGTCTGTCAAGGAGCTTTTAAATATTAAGTTATTCCTTCCTAGTTCAAGATTTTCTAGCATTTGATTCGTTTCATCAATATTATTAAATGTTGAAAATAATGCATAATAAGAATAGAGATCTTCTATTTTTATTCTTGTTCCATTATGCCATACACCGATAGTTTTCTCTTTGTGAGTGACTAGAAAGTTTTTTTTTGGTCCACGAACTGCGATTATTATGTCTCCAGCATCTCCTTTTGCTCCAAATAATAAAATTTCTGTTCCTTTAAAATTGCTATCAATATCAATTTTATTATTAGAAATCCCTGAAACTACTGAGGATGCAAAGCAATTAGAATGGATTTTAATAAAAAATATTGCTAATAGTGTCGTTAAGAAGATTTTATAATTTTTATTTATTTTTTCCTTCATCTAATGTAGATTTTCAATTATAAAGAACTGTTCTGGAGAGATCAAAAGAGTAAAAAATATTTTTAAACATACTAAAAAAATAATTAATGCAAGACCAGATCTTAATTTATCCGCATCTACTTTATATCCTATTCTTGCTCCAATTTGAGCTCCTACTGCTGAGCTTGATATCATTAATATTGATAATACTATGTCTATTGTATTATTGGTTGCAGCCTGCAAAAAAGTTGCGTTAACAGCAATAAAAATAATTTGAAATAAAGAGGTACCAATAACAAGGTGAGGGGGCATTCTGAGTATGTAGATCATTGCTGGTATCATCATAAAACCGCCTCCAACTCCCATTAAAATAACCATTATTCCTATTCCAGAACTGAGAATTAGGAGAATAATTATGCTAGCAGAAATTTGAGATTTTGGAAAATGTATTTTTAGGGGTAATTTTTCTATTTTGACTAAGAATTTTTTAAATCTTAAGCTTGATTTTTTGCCAAAAGTTAAATTATATTTTTTTTCACAAATAGACTTAAAATTATAAATCAACATTATGATGCTAATGCTACCAAGCACTAATATGTATAATATTGAAATAACTAGATCTAATTTACCTTTTTGTTGCAGAATTGTAAAAATAGAAACACCAATAGTCGAGCCAATAAAACCCCCTAATACTAAAAAACCGCCCA
>CAMDGT010000117.1 GCA_945898025.1 Rickettsia typhi
ACAATTTGCTTTTTAGCAAATTGCAACTCACTCAAAAAATAAATAAAAAATTTGTGAGTAAATATGGGAATGTTTTATATACTTGTTTTGCATAGATAAATTAAGGCTTTAATTGATATCAAAATCAACTAAAATTGTCTAGACCCTAAAATTTATAAAGATAACTTAAATTTGCACCAATCAAAGAAGCTTTGCTATCAACTGAATTTAAAGAAGACTCTTTTATATTTGCCCTAGTTAAATCAATCGCAAAGCCATTTTTAAATTTATAACCAACCGAAATTTGAGCTTGATAATCCTTGATTGAATAATTCTTAATTTTATTTTTTATATTGCGACTAACAAAACCACCACTCATATTCCAATTATTATATCGCAACATCATTGCAGTGGTTGAATATAGGGCATTTCTATCTTTCTCACCAGTAAAATTGTTAATTTTAACCAATTCAACGTATGGAACAATTGACATTTTTCCATATTGCCAAAGATATTCAGAATTTAAAACCATGCCAAATTCTCGAGAATTGTTTAAAGAATTCTTTACCCCTAAGTTTCTATAGCCTAAATTACTAAACCAATTGTCAAAACCTAAAGTTTTTGAAGTTTTTAAATTAACTGAATAAGAAGATAAATTACCGTTATTTCCTGATATAGCTTGATTTTGAGATGCTTGTCCGCGATTATTTATGGCACTTTCACTAAGTGGGGTTGTATCGTTAAAAAAGCTATTAAGGCTTATCTGGCTATTTTCTAACAAGACATTTAAATTGCCTCCTATTTTTTCTCGCAGATTATAATCTTCGGTGAAATCTCTAGTAAAAAACCCTAATTTCTTTGATTTAAAGTGAGCAGTTCCAAAAGTTGGGTCAAATTTTCCAATATTCGCGGCTAGATCTTCATTTTCAAAATTAATCTTAATCTCCTCGGCAATTAGACCCATTCTATCTAACATACCTATTGAGCGACTATTTTGCAATATTGTGCGATATCGCTCTGGAAATTCTAAATTTCTTGTGGTGATAACATTATTAGGCTGCAATCTCCAATTGGTTTTGATTTGCCAAAATTGATTGATGTGAAGATTGCTATTATTTTCAACATAAAAAAATGAGTTGTTTGTCTTAAGATTATTGGGTGTTTTTCTGGAATAAATATGATCACTACGATTCTCAATCAAAATATCTCCCGACAAAAATGGATATTTTAAATCATCTTCTGCTTTTGCAGAAATTGAATAAAGAGCTATTAAGATATAAAAAGATTTCGAGATAATTATCTTTAGCATTTTACCACTAATAATGTTGAATTTATTTTTAATGATCATTTTAGGTTGTTTATTTTAATTAATATTACTTAGATTTAACAAATTTTTAAAATTTTTTGGAGAAATAGTTTTATCGACTGGCAAAGTTATAATTGCAGTAGTTCCAACACCCTCTTTGCTAGTAATTTTTATCGAGCCGTTATGCAGATTAACAAAATTTCTGCTTAAATATAATCCAATACCAGTTCCAGAAACTCCTAAACTATTGCCAGCTCGAAAAAACTTTTTTCCAACATCTTCAAGGTCAGAGCTTGGTATTCCTATACCGTTATCTATTATTGTAATTAAAATTTCCGCTTGATTAGATTTGCCAATGATTGATATTTCTGAATTTTCATTAGAATATTTCATTGCATTAGAGATGATATTGCTAAAAACATGGTCTAATAGCCCCTGATCGGCAAAAAAACTATTTGGCAAATCGTCAATATCAATATTTACCCCTAAATTGCGATTATTCGCAATATTGCCACTTCTATCTACGATATCAATTATTAAGGAGCGTATGTCAAAATATTTTTTATTTGGCTGAATTTGATTAGGATCGTTATCTAATTTTGCAAGATTAATAGTGCTATCTATTAGCCCTGTCATTCTTGAAACTCCATTTTTTATTTTTTCGAAATCTTTTTCAATATTTTTATCATAAGTTGCTGTATTTTTTAATTTCCGCATCAGTAATTCTCGAGTGCTATCAATTATTTGCAATGGAGTTTTAAATTCATGAGAAACAGTTGCCACAAATTCATTTTGTGTTTTTCTTAATTCTTTTTCCTTTCTTAATGCATCTTTTAATTGATGGGTTTTTTCAGTTAGTTGCTGATTGGTTATCATAATTTTATCAATTGAGCGAGAACGATCAACTGCAATAGCAAATTGATCAGCTATCATTTCAATCATTTCTATCTCATCCACAAGCCACTTTCTTCTTTCGTTCTGATGAATATATATGCCATTATTGACTTGATTATTCATTTTGCTAATAACGGATATCTGAGAAACAATGCCAAATTTTTGACAAATATCTTGAATGGGAGCAAAATTATGATCAAAAATTACATCTTCAACAAAAATTGATATATTCTGCTTTTTTTCACCATATTCATTATTTCTTAGCCATAATTTTTTATATAATTCATTTTGAAAATGAAGATATTTAATTAAATCTTGATATTCTTGAGAAGCCGAATCTTTTTGATGATTCTTTTTTATTGATTGAGAAATTATTGGCTTCATTGATTTACTACAATTCTCAACCACAAAATTAGTGCTGGAGTCGTCTTCAAGATCGTGAATCAAGCATCTATCAACCTTAAAATGTTCACATAAAATTTTAGCAATTTTTTGTGCGATTTCCTCAATTTCTATATCAGAAACTACCAAATAACTTATCGATCTTAATAAACGCTCATTTCTGAGCATTCTCTCAAGGTTGCTAACAAAACCAGAATTTTCAATTTGCGAAGCATAGTAATCACTTTGCTTTTTGACTACTTTTTGAAATATGATAGTTGCAAATTTTTTGTCTGAAATTATTTTTCCAGGATTAAAATTAATGTTAAAAGATTCTTGGTAATCAAAATTTCTTGGCAATAAACTTTTAATATCAATAGTTGCAGAGCAGAATTTAAAGTTTTTTATCGCTTTAATTAGCTTTGCATATTCATGATATTGAAGAGATTCACAATTTAGATCGATATCTTTAAATAGAAAATCAAAATCTTTGCCAACCACTAAAAAATGCTCAACATTAAACAAGTTGAGAAATGCTTTATTAGCATAAGTAATTGAAAAGCAGTTAGGATTAGATGAATCCGAGATGCATAAGATTGCAGACTCTTCTTGCTTTGATATTTTTTTAATTAATTCAATAACATAATCAGCCTCTTCTCTATCGATGTCTGATATTTCAAATTCTTCTTGCATTGGCTTAAATGATCGTGCTTATTTTGGTTTAGTGATTAATTATTTGCAACCTGATTGCAAAATATTATAATTTATAATAGAAATATATGGTTTTATCTGCAAGATATTAGCTATTTTTTCTAATGTTAATTTTTTAATAAATCATTTGAATTTTAGGAATTTTAGGTTTAGCTTTAAAAGCGTAAGATAAAATTTTATAACATAATTTGGCAGCTATAAAATCACAAGAATGGAGGTGCTTAACCGGAGCCAATTCAACAACATCAGCACCAACAAAATTACTTATTTTACTAGCTTCTTTTATTATATCTATGGCATCTTCCCAAAAAAACCCTCCCGGTTCTGGGGTTCCAGTTGCTTGCATTAAACTTGCATCAAAACCATCAATATCAAAAGTTAAAAATACTGGCCTACCTTTTAATGGGGCAACAATTTTTTTAATGTCCCAACTTCTTCTATCTTTAGCGAAGTGAATCTTGATTCTATCTTTATTTGCCTCTAAATAAGGTATTTCTCCGGCAGATATATTACGAACTCCGCAAGAAATTAAAGTTGAAATGTCGTTATCCATCACTCTTCTAAGTGCAGATGCGTGTGAATAATGTTCGCCGTCATAGCCATCTCTAAGGTCGGCATGAGCATCAAAATGCAAAATTGCCAGATTAGGATATTTTTTTACAAAAGGACGAATAGAGCCAGCAGTTATCGAATGCTCCCCACCAAGAATTAAAGGAAATTTATCATAATCAAGAATAGTTTCGGTAATAGATTCAAGTTGTTTTAGAGCTTTTTCTATTGATGTTTTGTCAATTTTTACTGGCTTAGCAGTAATAACTCCGTATTCTTTGCAGGGCTCGCACCAAAATTCTTCGTCAAATAATTCAACTTGATGAGATGCTTTAATGATTGCGGTAGGGCCATTTTTTGTGCCTCCGCCATAACTTACTGACTTTTCTAAGCCAAAAGGCACGACCACGACTTTAGCATTATTAATATCGCCCTTTTCATATTTTTCAGATATCCCTAAAAAGCCATCTTCTTGTTTAAAAAAAGATATTTTATCCGCTATTGTTTTAGTTTTATTAATCTTATTTTGATTATTTTTCTTAATATTGTTTTTTTTGACCTGTGTTTTTGTATTTTTTGTTTTCATAAATTTATATTTTATGCCATAAACATTCCGCCGTTAATATGCAGAGTGTGGCCAGTTATGTATGAAGCTTCATCGCTAGCTAAAAAAGCCACTCCGTTAGCTATATCAATTGGCAAGCCCATT
>CAMDGT010000118.1 GCA_945898025.1 Rickettsia typhi
GATTTCCGTGGCTATGATGTATTAGATTATAACTATATTGAGGCATTATTTTTAATCATTTAATTATTTAACTTATTTGACTTTTTAGATTTTGTGATGTAGTTTTTAATCAATGCAACAAGTGTTTTCATAATAGTGTTTAGAATTATTATTGATAAAAAATTATAAAATATCTTGAAAAAGATATAATAAATTATTATGTTATAATATAACAAATTAATTTGTAAAGCTATTTGTTATATTATAACAATCTTTCTTTAAGTTTTATTATGTCTCGTCTTTCAAAATTATCTGCCTCATCTCCTGAATTAGTTTTAAGGGTTTTGCAAAGCAATGTTAAGCCTTTAAGTGCTTATGAAATTCTTGAAAAAGTAAAGAAGTTTGGTATAAAAAGCCCTCCTATCGTTTACCGCGCTCTTGATGCTTTGATGAAAATTGGAAAAGTGCATAAAATTAATGAGCTAAACACTTTTATTGCCTGTGATTGCGAAGAAGATCATCAACATTTATTATCAATATTAACAATTTGTCAGAGTTGCAACGAGGTTAACGAGCTTCATGATCATATTGTAATTGATCATTTAGCAAAACTTAAAACCTTAAATATTTACCTTGCTAAGAAGGCGGTAATTGAGCTTCCGATAATGTGTCAAAATTGTATTATTTAGCTTTTATCAACAAAAATTATGATAAATAATAATGTAAAATAAGATTTATGTTCTGGTATATCCCTTGTTAATTGGAGGTTTATAAGAAAAATAATTGACTTATTGTTTTTCTATTAATATTAATTCGGTTGCCAATTATTTATAACTAAAGCCAGTTTTTAAGAGCAATTTAAGAGTAATTTAAATAATAAAAATATATGAAAGTATTTGAACTTCAAATAACAGAGTTTCTAAGCAACACAAAGATTCAATTTGTTGTGCCAATTTATCAAAGAAATTATGATTGGAAAATTGCTCAATGCGAAGAATTATTAAACGATATACTCGTCGCAGAAAAAAACAATGTAACCCATTTTGTAGGCAGTATTGTTTATATTTATGATGGCATTCATGGTTCTAGAGAGGTAAGGGAGTTGGTGATTATTGATGGTCAACAAAGACTAACCACAATAAATATTCTTTATGTGGCACTATATCGATTTGCTAAAGAAAACAACATGCCACAAAAAGAAGAGATTTATAATGTTTTTTTAACTAATCAATATATCGAAGATGCATCTTGTAAACTTAAATTAAAGCAAACCGATAGTAATGCCAAGGCTTTTCAGGCAATTATTGATGAAAAAGAAGAGCAATTAGAAAAATATTCTAATGTAAAAGAAAATTTTTATTATTTTAAAGAAAAAATTAACCAAGATAATTTTAATAAAATTTTTAATGGCCTAAAAAAATTAATTTTTGTTGAGATTGCTCTAGAGCGAGGAAAAGACGATCCTCAAAGAATATTTGAAAGTCTAAATTCGACAGGAATTGACTTATCGCAATCCGATCTAATTAGAAATTTTGTTTTAATGCATTTAGAGCCCGAGGATCAAAATCGTGTCTATAAAAATATCTGGTTGCCAATTGAAGAAAATGCACAATTTAATTCTGGAGCAGTTTCAATGGTTTCAGACTTTATGAGAGATTATATAACCTTACAAACTAAGAATATTCCCAATAAAAATAAGGTTTATTATGAATTTAAGAAGCGGTATAATAAAAAAGGTGAAAATTTTGAGCTTGAATTGGAAAATATCAAAAAATTTTCTTATCATTATAAGAAAATTATTAATCCCGAAACGGTATCAGACCAAGAAATAAAAAAAGAGCTTTGCTATATTTCTAGGCTTAAAATAAATGTGGCATTTCCATTCTTATTGCAAATATTTGAAGATTATGAAAATAAAATAATTGATCAAGTAGCTTTAATTAAGATATTAAAATTAATACAAAGTTTTGTGTGGCGAAGGTTCGTTGTTAATGCCTCAACAAATGCCTTAAATAAAATTTTTATGACATTGCACAGCAAAATTAAACCTGATAATTATCTTAAATCCCTAGAAAATGCCTTGCTTAGCAATAAAGCAGAGAGATCTAGATTTCCAAGCAATAAAGAAGTTGAATCGTGGCTGTTAACAAGAGATTTATATAATATTAATAACCAAAATAGAGATTATTTATTTGAGCTATTAGAAAATTATAATAATAGAGAAATTGTAGATACAGCAAGCGATGCAATAACCGTAGAGCATATTTTCCCCTGCAATCCCAGTAATAAATGGAAAGCAGAGCTGAGGCAGGAAGAATTTACAGATTTTAGTGAAAATAAACTAAATACAATTGCCAACCTTACTCTTTCAGGAAATAATGGCTCGCTAGGCAATCTATCATTTATTGAAAAAAGAGATAAAAATGATAATAATGGGGAGCAAGGCTATAAATATTCAAGATTATGGCTTAACGACTATTTAAAAGAGCAAGATCAATGGAATATTGAAAAATACAATGAAAGATTTAAAATTATTTATGAGAGATTTATTAAAATATGGTCAATTCCTTTGATAAATAATGATTCGCCGTTAGATTATGAAAATTTAGAATCTAATATTTTTGATGCCGAAGAGCCAAAAAGCAAGAACTTGGAATATTTTATATTTGAAGATAAGAAAATTGATGAAAAGAATTTCACCAGAATGTATATCTATGTTTTAAGGGAGCTTTACAGAAAGAATCCAGAATTATTTTTAAATAACAAAAAAATTAAGGTAAGTAGTAAGAAAGATGATTTTAGATCGCCAAAAGAAGTTGAAAATGGTTATTATGTTGAGGGAAATACCGATAGTAATAGCAAATTTTATCAATTAAAAGATATATTGAAAATATTTTCATTGGAAGATCAGTTATCTATTAAATATAAATTTCAATTTCAATCATAAATAAAAAATGATTAAACTCCTAAAATTTATCAACAAACAAGAAAAATATGGCGATATTGAGGTTTTTGTTGGCCCGCCCTGTCAAGGTTTTAATCTTGCTAGAAAAATGCAAAAAACGATCCTCGCAATAATCTATGACAAGAATATATTAGATATTTGCCAAACACAATTGCACAGAGAAATAATGATTAAGGGCTAATTCTATTGAGTTTTTGCAATTCTAATTGATAATAATCGTGTTAAAAAAAATCGAAATTATCGGCATAACCCTAACATCTAGCGGAATCCTATGGCTAATTTTTAATCAAAATTAAATAATATTGATTTTGCACCATTTCCAAATTTCAAAATAGCAAAAATTAAAGAAAAAATAAGCCTTCATCGGTAAGCTTCTTGCAATAATTTTCTTTACTTTTATAAGCTCTGCTTTATCTTGATATTTATTAAATAATCTTAAAAAATTTTATTAGAATATGAATCTTAATTTTATCGATTTATTTGCAGGAATCGGAGGAATAAGGCTTGGATTTCAAGATTTGTTTGGCGAATGTGTTTTTTCATCCGAGTGGGATAAATATGCTCAAATAACTTACGAAGCAAATTTTGGTCATAAGCCAGCAGGCGATATAATGCAAATAGATGAAAAAGATATTCCTAATTTCGATATTTTACTTGCAGGCTTTCCGTGTCAACCGTTTTCAAATGCAGGGCTCAAAAAAGGTTTTGAAGACACTAGAGGGACTTTATTTTTTCACATCGCCAGAATTATCAACTATCACAAACCAAAGATTGTATTTTTAGAAAATGTTAAAGGGCTAAAAACACACGATAAAGGGCAGACATACAAAGTTGTTGAAAATACATTAAATGAACTAGGTTACAATGTTCATACAAAAATATTAAATGCCAGAGATTACGGAGTTCCTCAAAATAGGGAAAGAATTTACATTGTAGGGTTTCGTGAAAATATCGATTTTTCATTTCCAAAACCATTAAATATAAAGCCAAAAGTTGGAAATATCCTTGAAAATGATGTTTTAGAAAAATATACAATTTCAGATAAATTGTGGGCAGGTCACCAAAGAAGAAAAGAAGAGCATAAGCAAAAAGGTAATGGTTTCGGATATTCATCATTTAATGCAAATTCATCTTATACCAGCACTATTTCAGCAAGATACTATAAAGACGGGTCAGAAATTTTAATTGAACAGGAAGGTAAAAATCCAAGAAAATTAACACCAAGAGAGGCTTCAAGATTACAAGGATTTCCAGATAATTTTATTATTCCAGTAAGCGATAATCAAGCTTATAAGCAATTTGGCAACTCTGTTTCGGTTCCTGTTATTAAGGCAATTGCAACAGAAATCAAGAAGTCGTTAGAGCTTCCAAGAGCACAATATAAAGTTCGCAATTTAGATTTATTTAGCTATTACAATTATGAAAATTCAAAAGTTGCAAATCTCTAAGGATAAAGTTGACATTAATTTGCAATTTTATTTTTTTCTAAAATACACCGTAAAGTTAAAACCAAGTGCACGGCAGGTTGCGCAAATTGCAGAAGAATATAATTTGCTTAAAAATAGTGTAAAATTGTTT
>CAMDGT010000119.1 GCA_945898025.1 Rickettsia typhi
GATCTTCTTACTGGTGCATTGCCTGCCCAATACGGCTTTCGCACTGCTGGGGTAGTTGATATTAAAAGCAAAACTGGAGAAGCCATGAAAGATAACCGATCTTCAGTAATGATGGGCTCAAAAGAAACTCTTGCTTTTAATCAACAAATTGGAGGATTTACAAAAAATTCTAGCTACCACTTAAATGGAAGTTACTTAACTAGCAATCGAGCAATCGAGGCCCCCTATCGCAATAATCAAGAAATTAATAATGACACTAAGCAAAATCGTTTATTTGGACATTTTTCACATTTAATTGATGCAGAAACAAAGTTAAATTTAATTATTGCCAATTCTCAAAATAATTTTCAGATTCCCAACACCCCCAATCAAGAACCTCAATATTCTTTAAATGGTGTAGGTACAATCAGATCGCAAGATCTTAGGCAAAAACAAAATGAACATAATAGTTTTGCCATAGCTTCAATAAACGGCACTAATCAAATTAATCTTGATTATCAACTATCAATTTTTAGTCGCTTAAGCGAAACCGGTTATTTTAGCGATGAACGGGGAGATCTAATATTTAACGGAGTATCTTCAAATATCAAGAAAAGATCGCTTGCAAACGGCTCACAACTAGATCTAAGCTACCCCATTAGTGAAAAACAAACTTTAAGAACGGGGCTCTATCTAAGCAGTGAAAATGCAAAACATTATCAAAATAGTAAAACTTTTATAACCGATAGTGATGGCTATCAGGCTTCCAGCGATCCAATTAATATTGCTAACGGAAACAGTAAAACAACCAATTTATTTGCTTTATATGCACAAAATGAAATAAAGCCTATCAAGCCTTTAACCGTTAATATTGGGGCAAGATTTGATAAAATAAAAAGCACTAGCAAGGAAAGTCAAATATCTCCAAGAATAGGGGCGGTTTATGAGTTTAATCAAAAAACTAAAATACATAGTGGTTTTGCAAGATACATCACCCCCGCAAGAGCAGAATTGCTAGCTTCCAGCAATATTGAAAATTTTCGCAACACTACCAATGAAAGTGTTAATAATGAAATTAATGATAAAATCAAAGCAGAAAGAAGTTCTTATTATGATATTGGAATCAATCATCAATTAAATAAAAATTTTACAATTGGAATTGATAGCTATTATAAAAAGATTAGAAACTTGCTTGACGAAGGTCAATTCGGTAAATCTTTAATTTACACCCCATTTAATTATCAATCAGCTAAGGCTCACGGGCTTGAAATTAGCACAGACTATAAAAAAGATAACTTAAAAGCTTATTTTAATATTTCAGCACAAAAAATGAAGGCAAAGAAAATAATTTCTAGCCAATATGCTTTTGCACAAGATGAATTAGATTATATTGCTAACCATTATGTTAATGTTGATCACGATCAATCTTATTCTGCAAGCAGTGGAGCATCTTATCTTTATAAAAAGAATTTAGTCGCAATTGATGGAATTTACGGCTCAGGCTTGAGGCACAATGATTACAATGGCAATAAATTAAAATCTTATTATCAAGTTAACTTTGCCTTAGCAAGAGATATTGATTTTTACAAAGTAAATAATATCAATGCTCGCCTATCAGCATTAAACATCTTAAATCAAAAATATAAAATTCGCGATGGCTCGGGAATTGGAGTTGAATCACCGCAATATAATGCTGGTAGAGTTTTTTATCTGACATTGTCAAAAAAATTCTAAACATAATTTAATCGTAGGGGCGAATAATCATTCGCCCATTGACATCATTAGCCCCTTTAAAATCATTCACCCTGTTTTTATTGGGCGGAAAATTTTCCACCCCCTACGATTTCACCAAACAGACATGCCCTATCATGGCAACAAATGGTAATAAAATACAATCCCGCCTGTGAATAATCATATCCTTTCAGACAGATGCTTCTGCGGTTGTGTAATTGGGATTCGTATTTTGTTTTTCGTTCATTTTGTGTTTAGAGTGGGTTTTTATTGGTCATCTTTTGGCGGTATTTGTTTAAAATTTATTCAATTTTTCTTTAAGCTTATTAATATATTTATTGTAATCATCGATGACATTTTCTTTTTTTAGATTAGTTATAAGATTATTTTTGATATTCTGTTTTTCATCCTTGCCCACAGCTTTTTCTAACTTTTCTTCTGTGAATTTCATTTCAACTCTATATTTCTTTTACTATGAAAACATTAATAATACTCGCCTAAATCTTGTGTTTCTTCTTCTGAAAATATGATTTCCATTTTCTCTATTAATTCATTTTTAACAATTTCTGTTTCTTCAACTATTTTTTTGAATTTGCCGTTAAGCCAATCTGAATTCCATATTGGCAAACCTCTATCAATTACTTTTTCGCAAAGTTTTCCTGAGTAAGGAATTGCAGGGTCAATTTTTATAGTTAGTCTTTGTAACCAAATATTTAAATAGCTTGTATTCGGTAATTGACTAAACTTATTTTTGATTTTCAAAAGTGTTTCCTTTTGAATTTCTTTGTCTCCAATTTTTGAAATTAGAAAAGTTAATGAAGCCGCCACTAAAGCAAACAATCTTGGATTATTGTAAGCAAGATTAATTAGGATACTCACTAAAACATCAACGCTTTGAATTTCTAAACCATCTTCCGATTTTTCTTTGAATTGTAGCCAATCCAAAAAGTGTTTTGTTTCTTTATATAACGAGCCTGAATTTGGATATTCTTTTCCTAAAACATAAAGTTGGATTAACCATTGCTGGATATTATCGGTTTTTCGTTTGTTGTAAATCCAATGGACTTTATCTGGTTTCAGGGAACCCAATACCAAATCATCTGTGGAATGTGTTTTAGCTGAATTTATTTTAAAGTTAAGTCTTGAAAGTACATCAGAAAGGACTTTGGCGATTTCGGAAGATTGTTGCGGATTATTTGTGAAAATTCGATAGTCATCACGGTATCTAATTATTTTGTATTCTGTAATTTCGAGTTCATTGAGTTCTTTCGTTAAAAGTAAATCTCCAAAACCTAAAACTATTTCAGCAATAAAATCCATCAGGGCTGAACCTTGTGGAATCCCATTCGTTTGTCCGTAAGACATTGCTTGAATATGCTTGTCGATTGAAACACCAATAAAAGCATAGTTGTTACGATTTTTAGGTTTCTTTGCTTCCTCGATAGTATGTATCGCCCAAGAAATACTATGCGTGTAAAGAGAACCGTAACAATCCGTAATATCTAAATGCAATAAGTGATTAAATTCTAAGGCAAGTGCCAATGACCTTTGTTCTACTTTTTGCCACCATTCGTAAATTTGATTCTGTTTGTCGGGCTTTTCGTTTTCTTCTGCTACAGAAATACTATGACACTCAATTTTGCTATTGGCATAAAAAACTTTGAATCTATCCCGAATTGTTTTCCAATTATTTTCTTTGGTAATTTCTTGAACTAAGAAAACATACAAAGCGGGATGAATTAATTGAAAAGGACGCCAAGCAAATTTTCCATCTTTGTTGTTAAGCAATGTATAGTTTACTCCTTCAACATCATTGGGTTTGATGGTAGTTGTGCAATCTTTTAATGCTTTTCCACTAAGCTCTTTTGATAGACTTGTTATTAGTGCTTGAAAACTAAAATATTTAGGCAACTCAAAAGAACAATAGCTTTTTTCTTTTAAGAAAAACGCTTTTGCTTCTTCATTATTTAAGTCTAAGATTGTTTTCACCTGCTACCCAATTAAATGTTTGTGTTTAATATGACTCAATGAAGTCGCCTTATCTTCAGCAATTTTCGTAAATTCGGTTAAATGAAATTTAGTCCATAAATAATAAAGCCATTTAGGATATTTTTTTGAATACACTTTGAATAAATAAGGCTCAACGCTTTCTCTCAATTTATTTGCAGCTTCCCAAAGGGTAACTTCAATTACTTTTTGTTTTTCTTTTTTTGCCATAATTTAATTATTTTTTTAACCGATAGAATTTATTATTAAAATGATGATTAAAAGCCAATATCTCCATAGCTTATTTTATTGATAACGCCATTAGAAAGCAGGAGAATATTACCATTATCATCAATATCGCTAAAGATACCGTTAATAATATTATCATCATTAATTTTTATTGTTATTTCTTGATTTAATTGAAAGCTATTTTTAAGCCATAATTTGCGGATATTTTCAAAGCCAAATTGTAGAAAATTAGTCAAGAAGCTGTCAAATTTATCAAGAAATTTGTATAAAATATCCATTTTATCTAAAATAATATTTTCAGAAAAAAGATCAGTAGCAGGAAAATTTAATCTCTTAATATGACTTGGATAGCTATTAACATTGATACCAATGCCAATAACTAAAAATTTACAGATATCTTGATTTATTTCGCTTTCCATCAGCATTCCTGAAAATTTTTTGCCATTAATTAGTAAATCGTTTGGCCATTTAATTAATATATTTTTACTCGCTAAATCATGATGAGCTGATAGTTCAATAATTGCCTGTTGCATTGCCAATATTGACAACATTCC
>CAMDGT010000120.1 GCA_945898025.1 Rickettsia typhi
GATTATTTAAAAAAAAATCACTTTGGTAAAATAATTTCATTAGATGTTGGTAAAAAAAGAATTGGAATTGCTGTTTGCGATGAAAATCGTTTAATCTGCACTCCAAAATTAATTATAAATCGTTTCAGCAACCTACAAGATATTACTTCAATAAAAAATATTATCGATAACGAAAAAATATCTTTTATGATTGTTGGAATACCATTAAATTATGACAAAAATAATCAGGATGTTGAAAATGAAATGTCAAATTTTATTAAAAATTTTGTTAAAAAAATTGATGATTATTTTGAAAATTCATTTATTATATTCTTAATTGATGAAAGTTTTTCTAGCTTTGAAGCAAGAAGAATTATAAAAAACAACAAAAATAAAAAAAGAAAATTTTACGATGATATATCTGCAAGTATTATATTAGAAGGGTTTATTAGGCAATATCTTAATTTCTAAAGCATGCATACCTAATAAAAATTCATCCTTTAAAAGTTTATTAATATATCGATGAATATTAATTTTACTCATTAAATTAAATTTACTTGCATATAATAAAACTTTAAAATGTGTTTCATTTTTACTTTCATCAAAACCAGAATGTCCTTTATGTAAACCTGAATTATCAATTACATCGAAATATTCTGGATTAATATCTATTTTTATTTTATTGATTATTTTTTGTCTCATAAATATTAGATGTTATAAAGTTGTTAATAAATAGTTAATAACTATAAAATTATCAACAATTTGATTGAATTCACAAATGTTATTCATTTTAATAACATTTTATTAACATCATTATCAACAATGTTAATAAATTTAAAAAAGAATGTTAATAATTTTATAAACCTTATTATTAAAAAACAAAAATCAATAATATAATGTTAATAACTTGTTAATATTATTGTTAAAAAGATAATTTATTAACATTTCAACAACTATAAATAATAAATATATAATAAATGAAAAAATTAATTAATGTATTATTAAATAATAAAAATTATAAAAATCCACCTATTTGGATAATGAGACAAGCAGGTAGATATTTACCAGAATATCTTGAGATTAGAAAAAAAATTGATAATTTTCTTGATTTATGTTATAATCCAAAATTAGCTTCAGAAGTTACGCTACAACCTATGAAAAGATTCAATTTTGATGCTGCAATAATATTTTCAGATATCTTAACCGTAGTTGATGCAATTGGAATTAAGGTGGAATTTTTAAAAAATCACGGTCCTAAAATAAGTAATTTCAATCCTGAATTTGATTTATCAAAATTAAAGTTAAATAATATAAGAAATCATTTACAGCCAGTTTTTGAAGCTATTTCTATAACTAAATCAAAATTACCGAATGATAAAGCTTTAATAGGTTTTTCAGGAGCTCCTTGGACTCTTTCTTCATATATAATTGAAGGCGGTGGTTCAAAAAATTTTGAGAAAACAAGAAAGTTTGCGATTAAAAACCCTTTATTATTTAAAGAATTAATAGATATATTAACAGAATCTATAATCGATTATCTATTACTTCAAATAGATGCTGGAGTTGATGTTGTAAAAATATTTGATTCTTGGGCTGGTATTTTACCAGAATTTGAGTTTTTTGAATGGGTTATTAAGCCTAATCAAAAAATTGTTAACGCTATTCAAGAAAAATATCCTAATATCCCAATTATTTGTTTCGCAAGAAATAGTGGCACTATGTTGCTAGATTTTGCTAAAAATGTTAACTGTCAATCGCTGGCAATAGATCAAAATTTTTCAAGAAAATGGGTTGTTGATAATATTCAAAATAATACTAATAAGATAGTACAAGGAAATTTAGATAATTATCTTTTAGCATTTGGTTCTCAAGAAAATATAAAAAAAGAAGTTGATGATATTTTAGAAAAATTTAACAAAAAACCATTTGTTTTTAATTTAGGTCATGGAATATTACCAGAAACACCAATTAAAAATGTTGAATTTCTTTTAAAATTAATTAATGGTAATTAATTTTAAAAGTTTCATGTGAAACAAAATTACTATTTATTATGATATATAACATTCAAAGAGGAAAGATAATTTCAATCGTTAATCAAAAAGGAGGGGTAGGAAAGAGTACAACTGCGATTAACTTATCAACTGCATTTTCTTTATTGGGAAAAAAGGTTTTATTATTAGATCTTGATCCTCAAGGAAATAGTAGTACTGGATTTGGAATTTCACAATATCAAAGGCAAAAAACTATTTACGAAGTCTTGATAGGTCAATTAAAAATTAAAGATTCAATAATTCCAACTAAGATAACTAATTTAAAAATAATAACATCAACCGTTGATTTGTCAGCTGTTGAAATAGAATTGGTTGATTTTGAAAAAAGAGAATTTGTATTAAAAAATTACTTAAAAGAGATAGTTAATTATTTTGATTATATCTTAATTGATTGCCCTCCTTCTCTTGGTTTATTAACTGTTAATGCTTTAACGGCTTCTGATGCTGTTTTAATACCTATGCAATGTGAATTTTTTTCATTAGAAGGCTTAAGTCATTTATTAACGAGTCTTGATCTTGTAAAAGATAATCTTAATAAAGATTTAAGAATTAGTGGAATAATTTTAACAATGCATGATAAAAGAAATAAATTAACAGAACAAGTTGAAGTTGATGTAAGAAATTTTTTAAAGGATAGAGTTTTTAAAAATACAATTCCAAGAAATGTAAAATTATCAGAAGCTCCATCGCATGGGGTTCCAGGAATTATTTATGATCCGAAGTCTAGTGGTTCTATTGCTTATAATAATCTAGCTAAAGAAATATTAGAAAGAGAAATGAAATTTTAAATGGTATATCTACCTCATTGGCCAATACCTAGTAGCTTAGGTAATAAAAAAATAAATTATGAAACGGTTTTTGAAAGAGCTAAAATTGTTTTAAATAGATTGGGAAATCCTCATTTAAGAATGCCTCCAATAATTCATATTACAGGTACAAATGGAAAAGGGTCTACTGCATCGTTAATTAATAAAATTTTAAATCTTTCTGGTTATAATATTGATTTATATACTTCTCCACATTTACATCACTGCAATGAAAGAATCTTATTAAATAAAAATGGCAATGTTTTACCAATTAGTGATGGTGATTTATATGAAATAATGGAAATTGTAAGATTATCTTCTAAAGATGTTGATTTAACTTTTATGGAAGCTTTTACTATTGGAGCCTTTGTTGCATTTTCTAGAAATAAAGCAGATTTAGTTGTTATGGAAGTTGGTATGGGAGGAAGATTGGATATAACTAATATTATTGATAATAAAATTGCCACGATTATAACCCCTATATCGTTTGATCATATAGAATATCTAGGAAATTCAATAGCAAAAATTGCCTTTGAAAAATCTATGATTATGAGAAAAAATGTCAATATGATTGTTGGTCCTCAGCCTAAAGAGGCGGGTGAAATTATTAATATTATAGCTAAAGATCAGTTAGTTCCATTATTTAATTACGATACTGATTATAGATTGCAAAAAATAGAAGATATTCAAGAATTTGAAATTGAATTTATTTCCCCGAGATTGTCAAAACATAAAAAAAACATCATTTTACCTAAACCAAACTTATTAGGAGATCATCAATATATTAATTTTTCAGTTGCTGTAACTGCAATAATTTCAATAGCAGATAAATTTCCTGTTCAAGATAAATATATTAAAAAAGGTATTGAAAATGTTGAATGGTCAAGTCGTATTGAAAAAATTAACAATAATCTTTTAAAGGTTTTTAATAATAAGCTTAGCGAAATATGGATTGATGGTGCTCATAATGAAGGTGGTGCATTTGCATTAGCAAAGTGGCTTTTGTCATTAAAAGAAACACAAAAAGAAAAGATGATTAATGTTATTGTTTTTGGTTTTAGCCGCAATAAGTGTAAAATTAATTTTTTAGAAAAATTTGTTAATGTTGCTGACTATATAATTGCTGTTAGGGTGGATGGAGAGCCTTATCCGGAAGATTCTAGTAAAATTGTTGATATTGGTAAAAATGCTGGAATTGAAATAATTGATGGCAAAGATTTGCTTGAATCTTTAAATATAGCAAATAGAATAGGTCAACAAAACCCAATTAGAATATTAATTTGTGGCTCACTGCACCTTGCTAGAGATGTTCGTAAATTTTCTTCTTTTTTAATTAATTAATTGTTTCACGTGAAACAATTTGAATATAATTTTTATAATTTTAAATCATGTATCAAAGTAATATAATAAAATTCTTTTTATCTGTTATTAAGCCATATAAATACTGGTATTTATTAATATTTCAAGCTCCAATTATAGGCTCACTGTTTAATCCTGTTAATAATTATGCAATAAAATTAATAGTCGATAAAGCTAATTTGAATAATAGTTTAACTATAAATGCAATTATTTTGCCAATTATCCTATATTGCTCTGCATCAATAATATTAGAAATAGTTTGGCGATTAGCTAATTTTGC
>CAMDGT010000121.1 GCA_945898025.1 Rickettsia typhi
TATAGTTTTTACGACTCTTACTGCTTCTGCAATTGTGTGTTTGTGCATTTGTTTTATTGTGTTCATTTTTAAAATAAGTTGAGTTAATGGTTTAAATCAACCTAAGTTTTAGATTATAAAGTGTGTGTTTTCAAGTTAAATTAGTATAATTGTTTAATTAAACAGATTGTTATTTAGCTTTGTATTCTAAATTAGTTTATTGAGTTATTATTTTAACTCGATAAATCAATATAAACATAGCCGTTAATATAACTAATTAGATCTTCCTTCGCTAAGTAATGTGCATCTTGAGCTATTGATATAATTGATTTGTGCTACTATTGGTGAATCGTCGCCACACATCCGCCATTATTAAAACCTCCCTTTATAACCTTCCCTTTAAAACCTCCCTTGCAAGATTCACTAGCTCTTGAATATACTTGACCAAGCGAAACAGAGGCAATATAGCCTTCATAGCCACTATTGTAAGTGCAATTAGCTGGATAATTATAGAGAAGTTAGCAATATTTATTGCCAAGCTATTTTAACTTTTCCATCACCACAAAACTCATTATTTTTATCAATATCACAAATTCCTCCTCCTCCACCAACACCATCAATACCACCACCAGCATCAATAATTATATCACCGTTTAAAAGCACACCAGAACTACCTCCGTTTTGGATTGTATTAGTTCTATAACCTTCATAGCCCCCTTGTCCACCAACATAAACATAAAGAACCGTCCCGCTTGCAACAGATAGTCTTCCCCTACTTGCAACAGATAGTGTTCTCCTCTCATAACCTCCTAGTCCTCCGGTCGGAGCTCCCCGCGCACCCCAGGCTTCAAGGATAAGAGTACTACAACCAGCAGGCACAGTAAAAGATTGCGGTTCCCCTGTAAAAATGAAAGTCTGAGAATCTGGTGAGCATGTTGCAGTTGCTGATTCTATTCTTGCTCTTTTAGCTAGACTAGTTCCTGCTATAATACCACCTGCTAACAAACCAATGATAATCAATACGATAGATAAAAAGGCTGATGGCTTAGGGGATGGCTTAGGAGCTTTGTTTTGCATATATTATATTATGATAAATTATTAGTTGAGTAATATTAGTGAATAATATTTCAAATAAAGACGATAATTGTTTTTATTTAAATTGATATAGTTAAAATAAATTTTCTGCTTCAAAGTGGGAATTAAATTATATGCAATCAATTATTATAATTCATAAGTATGAATACTTTCAGGCTATTATCTAAGGAATTAAAATAATTAATTACATTGTTGATTATAAAGGCAAATCTTTAAAGCATTAATTAATTGATTTATCATTTTTTCGCTATGAAGTGGTGAAATAGTGATTCTAAGCCTCTCATCGCCATAATCAACCGTAGGATAGTTAATATGTTGTATATAAAGATTGAAGTCATTTAGCAATTTCTGTGAAATTAATTTCGCCTTTAAAGCATCACCAATTCTAATGGAAATGATATGTGAATCTTTGCAAACTATTGGTATTTGTGCATCCGATAGTTTTTTCTTTAATAATTCAACTTTTGCTTGATGAATAATTCTTTCATGGTCGCTATTTTTGAGATGGTTAACATTAGCTATAATTGCCGATATAATTGAAGGGGGCATCGAGGTGCTAAAAATAAACCCTGAAGCAAATGAACGAATTGCATCAATAACTGCTTTTTCTCCAACAATGTAGCCACCAATAACTCCAAATGCTTTTGCAAATGTTCCTTGAATGATGTCAATTTCATTTTCAATTTGCCATTGATGACATAGCCCAGCTCCATTGTCTCCGTATAATCCAACTGCGTGAACCTCGTCAATAAAAGTTAATGCTTGATATTTTTTAGCTAATTCGACGATTGCAGTAATATTGCCAAAATCACCATCCATTGAATATACTGATTCGGCAATAATTATTTTAGGTGTATTTATGTCTAGTTGTTGTAATTTATTTTCCAAATCAATTAAATTATTATGTTGAAAAATATATTTTGTTAACTTGCTATTTCTAACTCCAGCAATGATTGAAGCATGATTTTTTTGGTCAGAAAATATAACTAAAGAGGGAATGATTTTTGCTAAAGCCTGAATAGTTGCATCATTTGCAACATATCCAGAAGAAAAAACTAACCCACTTTCTTTATTGTGAAGCTTTGCTATTTCTGTTTCTAGCTTAGTGATTAAATTGTGGTTTCCAGAGATGTTGCGAGTTCCGCCAGAGCCGACTCCATAATTATCGAGAGCTGATTTTGCTTGATCTATTGCATGTTTATTTTGAGACATTGCGAGATAGTCGTTAGAACACCAAACAATAATTTTTTGTTTATTTTTATTGTTGATTGCAAATGGAAATTCATCGCATATTCTTGTTATATCAACAAATTCACGATAGCGGTTTTGTTCCTTTAATTGATTGGTTGCATCAATAAAATGTTGCAATATTTGTTGATTCATTTTTTTGTGTTAATAATATTTTTTCTTGTTTGTTAGGTTTTATAGAAACACTTGGTAAATTATTATTGATTGATAATTTTATATTAAAAGAATATTTTTGATGAAAATTTATATAATTTAGATAATTTTCAAAGGTTTCAAAAATTTTTATATGCCTAATTTTATTGTGGTGTTAAAAGTTATATTTTCAATTTTATTGTTGGGTTTAAATTTTTTCGATGCTGAAATAACTTTCGCTTTCATTAATATTTGGGGGTAAGATAGCGATACCATGCTCTTTTGCAACTTGTAGAAAAACATTAATTTTGTCAACATTGTCTATTTCTAGATTAATTGAAGCGGTGAGAAATTCTGGTAAAAAATTTGCTTTTAGATAAGCGGTTTGGTAAGATATCATTGCATATGCTGCAGCATGTGATTTGTTGAATCCGTAGCCTGCGAATTTATCAACTAAATCGAATATTTCGTTGGCTTGTTTTTCATTGACTCCATTCTTAGTTGCTCCAAGAACAAATACTTCTCTTTGTTGATCCATTTCTTCTTTGATTTTTTTACCCATTGCTCTTCTTAGTAGATCTGCACCTCCAAGAGTGTATCCAGCTAATATTTTAGCAATTTCCATCACTTGTTCTTGATAAACAATAACCCCATAAGTTTCTCCAAGAGTTGATTCAAGAAGAGGGTGAGGATATTCTATTTTTTCTTCCCTATGTTTTCTGCGAATATAGGTGGGGATATTATCCATAGGCCCTGGTCGATAGAGAGAAATTAAGGCTATAATATCTTCAATTTTATCTGCTTTCATTTGCTTTAGAACAGACCTCATGCCAGAAGATTCAATTTGAAAAACACCGATAGAATCGCCATCTGCAAGCATTGAGAAGGTTGTTTTATCTGCAAGTGGAATCGATAGGATATCGATATCGATATCTCGATTATATTTTACTAATTTTACTGTTTCGGCAATTACTGTTAGAGTTTTTAGACCTAAAAAATCAAATTTAACTAAACCAGCGCTCTCAGCGTATTTCATAGAGTAGCTAACTGCCGGCATTGATTTTGCATCGTCACTATAAAGAGCGCATATTTCATTGAGAGGTTTATCGCCAATTACAATTCCCGCGGCATGAGTAGAGGCATGTCGGTTTAAGCCCTCTAGTTTTAGACCGATATTAACCAATTTGGTAATCTGAGCATCTTCACGAATTGCTTCTTGCAAGTCTTTATCCATTGTAATGGCTTTTTCAAGCGTAACAGCTTCAATGGCATTAAAAGGAATTAATTTGCAAATTCTATCTACTTGATTATAAGGCATTTGCAACACTCTTCCGACGTCTTTCAGAACTGCTCTTGCTTGCAACTTACCAAAAGTTATAATTTGAGCAACAAATATTTTTGCAACCTTTTTAGATGATTGAGTAATGGCATCTTCCCCTTTATATTGTGAATCTAGTTCATTTTCTTGTAGATTATATTTTTGCTCAACATACTTAATTACTTCGTCTCTTCTCGCTTGACAAAAATCAATATCAAAATCTGGCATTGAGACTCTTTCTGGATTAAGAAACCTTTCGAATAGTAAGCCAAACCTTAAAGGGTCTAAGTCGGTAATTTGTAGACACCAAGCAACTAGAGATCCGGCGCCCGAACCTCTGCCCGGACCAACTGGAATATTATTATTTTTTGCCCATTTGATGAAATCCGATACAATTAAAAAATATCCAGGAAAATTCATTCCGATAATTACAGCTATTTCAAAATTGAGTCTTTCTTGATATTCTTCAGTAATTTTATTTTGGAGATCTGGTTTGATGTTATCAAGAATGAATTTTTTTTCTAGTCGTGTTTTTAGACCTTCATGAGATTGCTTTTTTAATTCTTCTGACTCACTAAAATTTTCTGCCTTGTTAAATTTTGGTAGAGTTGGCAACCTTTCAAATGCCATAATTGTGCATTTTTTTGCAATTAAAGAAGTGTTGATTATTGCCTCTGGCAAGTCGCTAAATTTTT
>CAMDGT010000122.1 GCA_945898025.1 Rickettsia typhi
TCTAGGAGAAAAACCTTTTGTTTTGCCAACTCCTTGTGTATAATGCCAAGTAATCCAACTGTTGAATATCATTTTATGTTCTTGCTCTAGTATTGTATACAAATACGAAATAAAGCGAACCCCCATAAAAATATAAATTGTCCCCGTGGATTTTAAAATTCTATGACATTCACTTATCCATTTTTTACTAAAATTCAAATAGGAATCAAAGTATTTTTTATCACTATCATTCCCATAATCTTTGCCTAGATTGTACGGAGGGTTTGCAATAATATTACATCAATAGAATTACTTGCAACGCTGTTTAACAGGTCTAGAGCGTCTCACATAATATTTCAATCTTATTTAATCCATTCATATCGCTTCGCTAATTTAATCCATTCTTTAAAGCCTTTTTTTGAATGAAGGAACTTTCTATCTAACAATTGACAAAATGACCACACATCTCTATTGCATAATTCAACATAATGAATATCACGAATTTGTATTTGTCCTGTGCCAAGTGCTGGATTGTAGATAAGGTTGCTTTCGGAGAGGTGCTTCAAGTCATACGAATTATGTGCAGAAATTTCCATAATTGCGTCCATCATTGTTGTGTGGTCGTTTTTACAAGAGTATACCTTATGCTTTAAAGAAAGTATAATAAACATATAGTCGGGGTCTTCAATATACATTGTTCTAATTCTAGCAAACGATGTAATGTTTGATGATTTTCCACTATTCTTTATGTCATCCGATGTTGCCTTAACATCAACATTTGCCGTGATACCATATTGATTTTTCTCTTCAATTTTAAACTGGAGTATTACATACCGACATATTTAAGCGTTCGCACGATTCTACATTGATTAATTTGTAAATATTTTGATTATTTGATAAAACATCTGTAAATACCTCATACGCCCACGCCTCAACAATTGGACCAGCAATTTTGTTAATATTTTCCATAGGAAGCCCCAGCTTAAGATTGGTATTAATCATAATCTTGTTTTCTTTTGACTCAATTCTTGATTGTATAATGTCTGCAATTTTTCTTAGAACAAAATCTGAGTGCCGCTTGTAACAATCAGATTCTTTTGGTATTTTAAAATCTAAACTAAGATATTCTATATTTAATTCTTTTATAAAATTCATTTGTTATTGTTTATGCCGTTAAGAGCCTTATTTTTTGATTTTTCTAATTTCTTTTGTTTTTGCTCTACTTTTTTAATATTTTCAGCAAATGGCAAATTTTTTGGCATAGTTCCGCCAATTTCTTTAATTGTTTGTCTAATTTGATTATTATATCATATGTTATTTTCTTAATGTCAAGAAAACAATAGGTTAATTAAATATATTATTACCGTAAATTTTTAAATATTTCAATTATTCAATTATTCAAAGAAATAATTTTACAAACTTCTTTTTTGTTCGGTTATTTCATAGCATTCAATGATATCTTTTTCTTTAATGTCATCGTAACCATCTATCGAAAAACCACATTCAAAACCATTTTTAACCTCTTTTACATCATCTTTAAATCTTTTTAAAGTTTTTAATGTGCCATCATGAACTATCACATTATCTCTTAACAGTCTAATTTTGCCATTCTTTTTCACAATACCATCAATTACTGATCCGCCAGCTATTTTTCCTGATCCAGATATCTTGAATATTTGACGAATTTCTGCCTTGCCAAGATATTGTTCATTTTTAGTTGAATTCAACATTCCAGAAAGAAGTATTTTTAGATCATCAACGACATTATAAATTATTGAATAATAGCGAATATCTATTGACTTATTTTCCGCAAGCTCTTTAGCATCATTATTAGCTCTAACATTAAAGCCAATAATGATAGCATTCGAAACTACTGCTAAGTTCACATCGCTTTGTGTAATTCCACCTGTAGCACCATGAATAACTTTAATCGCAACTTCTTCGTTATTTAATTTTAATATACTGCTGTGCAATGCCTCAACAGATCCATGAACATCGCCTTTTATTAGTACATTAAGGTATTTTAGAGTACCTTTTCCCGATTCTTTAAAAACATCAGCAAAGCTTCTTGCTGAATTTTTCATTGACTTCCCTTCCTTTAGTTTACGGAATCTATAAGAAGATATTTCTCTAGCATCTTTTTCTTCATTAACTTCAACAAAATTATCTCCAGAACTTGGAGCGCTATCTAAACCGAGCAGTTCAACTGGCATAGAAGGGGTAGCAATTTTTATATTTTTACCTTTGTCGTCAGTCATTTTTCTTACCCTACCAAAAGCGGTACCTGCAACCACTATATCACCAATATTAAGTGTTCCTTTTTGAACTAAAATCGTCACAACAATGCCTTTATTGTTATCAACTCTAGACTCAATCACTACACCACTTGATTTTCCTTGATAGCGACTTTTTAAATCAAGCATTTCAGCCTGCAACAATATCGCCTCTTCAAGTTTATCAAGATTAATTTTTTGCTTTGCAGAAACCTCTATAAACATTGAGTCCCCACCCAATTCTTCTGCAATTATACTATGAGAAAGCAATTCATTTTTAACTCTACTTGGATCGCAACCGGGCTTATCAATTTTATTAACTGCAACTATAACAGGAACATTAGCCGCTTTTGCATGATTTATAGCCTCAATTGTTTGCTCTTTAACGCCATCATCAGCAGCAACAACTAATATTACTATATCAGTAACATTTGCACCCCTTGACCTCATTTCAGTAAAAGCTTCGTGACCAGGTGTATCAAGAAATGTTATAAATTTTCCACTATTGGTTTTTATTCTTGATGCGCCAATATGCTGAGTGATTCCCCCATACTCACCTTTAACTACATTAGTTTCTCTTAAAGCATCAAGAAGAGAAGTTTTCCCATGATCGACATGCCCCATAATTGTAACAACTGGAGCTCTAGATAATTTCTCAAACTCCATTTCATCTTCCTCTAAAACATTTTCAACATCAGCAAAAGCCACTCTTTTAGCAATATGACCAAATTCTGATATTACTATTTCCGCAGTATCAACATCAATCACTTGATTGCTTGTTGCAATAGTGCCCATTGCAAATAGTTTTTTTACAACATCTCCAACTTTTTCAGCCATTCTTTCTGCAAGATCAGTAACGGTTATTAATTCTGGCAAACTAACTTCTCTAATAATTTTTTTGTAATCTTTATTATCTTTTAGCTCAATCTTTTTTTGCTTTCTTCTTCTGCGGGAAAAATCTTCATCTTCATCTTGACCGCTACCGATAAAATATGTCAATCTTCTGCTATTTATTTTTTCTTCTTTTACATTTCTTTTTTTACCTTTTGAATCTAAATCTTGAACTTCAGCATAGCTAGGTTTAGCTTTTGATTTTCTTTCTTTTTCGATTGTGGCTCTTTCATTTGTTATTTTTTGCTGCACCACTTTTTGCTTATCTATTTTTTCTAAATCTAATCTCTTTTTTTCTTGAGTGAATTTTTCTTTCTCCTCCTTCTCCCTGTTGCTATTTTCAATACTCTGCTTAATTTTATTTCTTACATCAAAATTATCGATAACAAAAACCTTTTTTTTAATCAAAGTATGATTTTTGTTTTCAATTTTTTCCTCTCTGTTGTTTTTATTCTCAAAATTACCTAAACTCAATTTTGAATTATTCTTATTGTCAATAAAACTTAATTCCACAGAAGCATTGCTAATATTATCTTTTTCAGAAATTATTTCCGAAGGTGTAATTTTATCACTTTCTAATGTTGGTTCTGAACTCATTTCAACATCTTTACTTTCAGAATTATCTATTAAAATACTTTCTTGCTCCTTCTCTTTATTGAATTTAATTAATTCAGAATTCTTTTTATTTACTGCGATTTTTTCCAAAACATTCAACTTATCGTTAATTTTTATCTCATTAACAAAAGAATCTTTAGAATTTTTTGATATAGCTCTAGCTCTCGCTTCAAATTCTCTAACATCAAGACTTGAGTGAAATTCGTTAACAGAAGAAGATGGGTCTTTTTTTCGACCTTTTATTGTAACTTGAACAGCTGACCTATTAAATTTGACATCTTCAAAACCTTTAGATTTAGCAACCAAAGATTTTGTATCAACATTAGCTGGCGTTTTTAACTTCAAAGTAAGTTTGGAACGACCAGAATCGCTATCTTTATTGTTTTGCATATTTATAATCTTATTTGTGGCAAAGCCATTAATTTATGTTCAATTTTATAAAAAATATAAAATGACAGGTTAAGAATTTTAAGAAATTTTTTGCAAATATTCTTCAGCTCTTTTCTTAATTTCTTTAGCTAAATCTTCATCAAAACCTTCAATTGATTGAATTTCAGAAATTTCTGCAGAAGCAAGATCTTCGACCGATAAAAAGCCTTCCGAAGCTAATAAATTAGCTATCATATCTTCGACATCAAGAGCTTCGACAAACAAATAAGATGCTTGATTAA
>CAMDGT010000123.1 GCA_945898025.1 Rickettsia typhi
GGAGATGTTATAGCCAGTAAGAGTGATGAGCTTTATGCCCACCGTCAACAAACCCAATTAGGGCTTGAGATTATTCATTATACAGAAAATTATTCAGAAATTGAAGTTATTGAAAAAACATTATTTGCTGTTAACAATATTTTATTGCCACCTTTAAGCAGAAATAGCATTCTTCCTAAAATTTTAATTGAATTTTCTTTGCCTAAATTTTTAGAAAAATTGCTGAATGAATTTAATATCAAACCATTCCCATCATTGATTCAAGCGATATTTGATAAAAATATTTCAAATGCAAAAAAGTTACTTTCTCAAATTGAAAATTTAGATATTTCAAAACAAGAATTATTGATAGAAATTATGCTAAATAATCATAATTTAGGCAATATTATTGACAAAATTATAGCCTGCAATGTTAGCGATGCAATAATACCAATGATTGATAAGATTAATAAAATATTTCAATTCATAAATAATCGATTTCCTAATATTGAAGTGTGTTTTGATTTATTTGGTAATAAAAAATCTAATGATTATTGTGGTTTATTTTTTGAAATTTTTGTTGGTAATTTTTCATATCCAGTTGCTAGGGGTGGAAGTTATAAAATTACTGCTGATAATAATGGCGAAGAATTTCTAATTGATGCGGTTGGGGCAACGATTTATATTAATCATCTTCATCCGCAAATCATTAAATGAGTGTCAACATCCTAAAAAATCTTAGCAAGAGTAAGAAAATCATTGTCTTTTTATCAATTATCTGGACTGTTCTCGGATTTATATTTTCTGTATTTATTTCCAGCGAATCATCAAATGGCAGTTTTTTAGTTTTCTTGGCATCATTAGCACTCCTCACCCTCCCTGTTTGGATTTATTGGACTGGCTTTTGGATTTGGGGAGATGGATATATAATAAATCCTTTCAAAAATCTAATTAAAACTACTTCTAATTTTATTAAAAATATTAGCATTGTTGGTTGGATTTATATTGCATGCTTTACCTTGTCTGTTGGTGTAAGTTTTTATTTTTTAAATGCCTTACATAAAATTAATTCATATCAAATAGGAATACTGATAGGGCAATACTTCATACCTCTTTTAATTTGTATTGCACCAATAAGTAAAAAAAGACCTGTGTTACTTCAAAAAATACTTAAGTTTTGTCTATTTTTACTATTCTTGTTTGTTGAGTTAAGATCAGACTATAGAAGTTATTTAGACTCTAATATGGCGGCAAAAAGTAAACTAGAAGCAGATATTCTGGCAACAAATCAAAGCCTTCCCATCATGATTGACGAAGATACAAGATTAGATAATTTATCAATTCAAGATGAAGATATTTCTTATAACTATACATTGATTAATGTTGCTGTAGAAAACTTAGATGTTTCAAAGGTTGAATTGGCAATTATATCCGACATTAAGATTGACGCTTGCTCAATAAAAGAAACAAGAGCTTTATTGGATGCCAATAGAAATATAAAATATACATATCGTGATAAGACGGAAAAACCCATCTTAACCATCACTGTTAATAAAAAGGACTGCTTATAAAATGTTGGTTAAAACTAAGTTTGCGGATAAAAATGAGGATAAAAATATTTTCCATACTTGGTTGAATTCAATATTCATAAGGCTTCAAGCCATACAATATTAATCCCTACCAAGAGCCACTCAACACGAGTGCTGGACATAAAATATATCAGCATTCTGCACCCTATAACTCTACACTCTATAAATAGCATTATTGTTGACAAATAAAGAGATTTTAAAGAGAGTGTTTGCTACTTAAAATTGAGCTACTAAATTTAACAAAGGAGAAATTTAAATGAGAATTATATTGATAATAGCAGTGTTACTGGCTGTTTCGTCTTGCAGAACACCACTTCCACCTTGCACAGGTAATAAGACAGAAATATATCAGTGTGAGAGCTTAAGATTGATGCAAGAGAACAATAGAAGATTGAGATATATGCAATCGCAACAAGCTTCTGATAGCTTCAAGCGTCAATGGGATAGAGATACAAAAGTAAAAAGTTATTAAAAAACTTATCAAACCCCAAGAATCAAAATTATGAAATCAGAAAAACTTAAAAAAATTATTAAATATAGGGCCCAAATTAATGAATTTTAAAGATCGAGGGATAATTATTAACCATCGTAATTTTGGTGAAGATTCATTGATAATTAAAATATTTTCTTCTCAAAATGGTGTATATAGCGGGTTCATTAAAAAAGCAAAGTCAAGCAAAAAGAAATACGACATTCAAATCGGCAATTTAGTAGAGTTCGAGTTTCGCAGAAGTGGCATTGATAATCTTGCTAAATTTATAGATATTGACAATGTAAAATCATTTGCTTCGCTATTATTATTTGAAAAATTTCGTCTTTATTATGTTTCTTCACTATTTTCAATAATCAATCGTAGTTTTTTAGAGAATCAAAATCACAAAAATCTTTTTGTCGAGTTGTTAAGTTTTTTGGAATTGGCAATTAACTTGAATGTTAGTGATAAAATTTTATTAACTCACTATATTAGGGCAGAGCTTCAAATATTGAGAGAACTTGGTTACGGGCTTGATTTTTCTAAATGTGCGGTTAGTAACAAAACTGATGATTTAACCTTTGTATCCCCAAAAACGGGCAGAGCGGTTTGTTTTGAAGTTGGTGTCAAATACGGCAATAAATTATTCAAATTGCCACAATTTTTACTACAAAATCATAATATTAAAGATGATTATAATCTTGCTTTTTCTAACCAAGATTTAATAGCGGGGCTTGAGCTTAGTGAATATTTTTTTAATAAATTTGTGTTTCAAAATGAAGCTGATAAAAAAGAATTAAGAAATTTTTCTAAAAATAATTTATTTGCAAACTCTGATTAATTATTATTCTACTACATTCTGATGGGAATAATAGTCACATCTTATTTAAGCACAACATAATTGAAAAATGAAAGGCAGTCAAATTAATAGATTTAACAATATTTAATTTCATCAATATGGAATTAAATATTTAAAATATTTTCAAGTAATAGCTGAGAATGTTTATTTCAGGCAAAAATTCTTATCAAAAAATGATTCTCAAGAAAATAAAGATAGAGCTCGGGGCTATTATTTCATTAGTACTTCGCATCCAATAGTCAATATTTCAACTCCAAGCCTACTTTTATTCGATTTATCAAGACAAATCAACAATCTAAAAATCCGTATTCTTGCTAATAAAGAAAATGATATTGCGAATAATTTGAGTAAAATTCAGTAATATCTAAGCGAGGCAAAAGAAATGTTGCAAAAGTCACTTGCTAATCTCGATAATAAAAGCAATCAAGAATATTCTTCAATTGTTGATTTTGCAACTTCGATAATTGATAATTCTATCTCTAAAACTGAAAATAATGATTCAAAAATTGAATCATTGGAAGATTTTAACAGAATTGCTAAAAATATTTGTGAAGAGTTGTTTGGCGGAGTGCTAGAAATTGGTATTAGCAATAAGGTTATTAAACCAGCAGTTCAAGATTCTCAAGGGGTTATAAAAAATTCAATTTTAAGCAGTTTTATCGAAAAATGATGGTGAGTATCTAAAAAGTTGGTATAAGGTTGATGCTGATAGCGATGCAGATAATGTGATTAGTAATATTATTCCACAAACATGCGACAATAAGAATATCACAGAAATATTTGCTATTTGCAAACAGGAAAATCTTGCTAAGAAATTTGATTATGAACCAAGAATATCTTGCAAGGCTGGAAAAAAGGGATTAGCGGTTTAGCTGAGTAGTTTACTATTTCCAATCTATATACATTAAGAGAAGTGGCATTAAAGGCTTGGTCAATGCTCCAAAGCATCTTGATGGAATCATTGTAAATAGCAATTACAAACAAAAAGTCCAGCGATGGCTTAAGAGTGATCCAAATATCACTATTGCTTGGGTTAAAATAAAATTAGAAGAGTTTAAAAAAAACTCTAATCGAAATAAAAGAAAAAAATCCAAATAAACCAATCTTATTTTTTGATGAGAGTAGATTTAAAAACAAATCTAAAGTGAGTTTAGCTTGCTATGAGAAAGGAATACAGACTCCAGTTAAAGTAACATTAAGATTTAAGAATTTCTATCTTTATTCATCAGTTAATTCTGCCGATGGCACTAGCCTCACTCTGCTTTTGCCATCTGTAAATACTGACTGCATGAATATTTTTCTTGAAGAATTGTTCACAATAAATCAAGAAGATTTTATTTTGATAATGGAAGGTGCCGTATGTCATAAATCAAGAATTTAATCATTCCAAAAAATATTACCAAAAAATATTAAAATAATTCTGCTTCCTCCATATTGTAAAGAACTTAATCCTGTTGAGAGATTGTGAAAATATATCAAA
>CAMDGT010000124.1 GCA_945898025.1 Rickettsia typhi
GCAACTTCATGTTGATTTAAATGAATCAACATCATAATTGAAGCATTAATTAACCCCGTTGGATTAGCAATATCTTGATGAGCAATCATTGGAGCAGAGCCATGTATGGCTTCAAACATCGCAAATTCTTTACCAATATTTGCTGAGCCGGCAAGACCAACAGAACCAGATATTTCCGCAGCAACATCAGAAATTATATCTCCATATAAATTCATTGTCACAATAACATCAAAATCTTCTGGCCTAGATGCAAGCCTTGCTGTGCCTATATCAACAATCATATGGTCGCAAATAATTTTCGGATATTCAACAGATATTTCATTAAAAACTTGATGAAATAGACCGTCGGTCATTTTCATGATATTATCTTTTGAGAAACAAGTAATTTTTTTTCTATTATTCGCTAATGCATATTCAAAAGCATAGCGAATGATTTTTTCACAACCTTGGCGAGTTACTAATTTTAAAGTTTGATAGCTTTCTAAGGTTTGTCTATATTCAATGCCCGCATAAAGATCTTCTTCATTTTCACGGATAATAACAACATCCATAAATGGAAATTTAGTTACTACAAATGGACTAAAAGAAGAAACCGGCCTAACATTAGCAAATAATCCTAATTTTTTTCTCATCGTTACATTGAGGCTTTTATAACCACCGCCTTGAGGGGTTGTGATTGGAGCTTTTAACAAAACTTTATTATTGAAAATAGTTTGCCAAGCAGAAGGTGTAAGCCCAGAATTAAAACCTTTTTCATAAATTTTTTGTCCAACTTCGATTGTATCAAAATATAATTTTGCTTCCGCTTCTTTAAGAATCGCAAGAGTTGAATCCATGATCTCTGGGCCTATGCCATCTCCAAAGGCAATTGTAATTTTTTGTGTCATTTTTGAGTTATTAATGTTAGTAAAATTGATAATTAATATTTATTAATTCTTGAAATTTATAGAAATAGCTTTTTTTTAAGTTCTTTGACAACATTTTGAGAAACAAAATGGCTAATATCCCCATTTAATTTTGCTACTTCTTTGACTAATTTTGAAGCAATAAAGTGATGATTTTCTGATGCCGGCAGAAAAACCGTTTGTAAATCGGGATTCAGCTTATTATTCATTCCGTGCATCTGAAATTCATATTCAAAATCAGATACCGCTCTAAGACCACGAATCAAAATGTAAGATTTTTTATATTTAGCAAAATCAACTAAAAGCCCTTCAAAAGACTCAACTTCTATATTTTGATAATTATCTAAAGCAGTAATTTCATTTTTTATTAATTTAACTCTTTCTTCAGTCGTAAATAAAGGATTCTTAGCATTATCCCTCGCTACTCCGATAATTATTTTATCAAATAGAATCGATGCTCTTTTAATTATATCAAGATGCCCAAAAGTTATAGGGTCAAATGTTCCTGGATATATTGCTGTTTTCATAATATATCAATTAAGATTAGTTGGCTATTCACCACCACCTAAAGAATGAACAAATAAAGACAATTGTTTAATTGTTACATCGTCAAGTCTAGAATTCCAGTAAGGCATAACTCCTGCTCTAGAATTATGAATTGTATAGATAACATCTTTTTTATCGCCACCATAAAGCCAAATTTTATCATTTAATCTTGGCGCACCCATTGCACGATTTCCCGAACCCTGATTTGAGTGACAAGAAACGCAATTAGTTTTAAAAATTGCCTCACCTTCTTGAAAATTATGTTGATTTTCTTTATCGCTAAGCGAAATAACATATTCAGCGACTTGCTCAATCTCTTTTTTTGTTAAAATTTTATCTTTTCCAAAATAAGGCATTTGGTTAACTCTTGCCTGTTCATGGCCAGAACGAATACCATAAAGCAAGGTAGTATATATATCTTCTATTTTTCCACCCCATAACCAATCATCATCATTAAGATTAGGATAACCTTTCGCACCCTGAGCACCAGTGCCATGACAACCAGCACAATTTTCTTTGAACGATGCCTTGCCACCATTTAAAGCAAATTCCATTAATTGTGGGTTATTTTTAATTTCATTAAAAGACATGCTATCAATTTGCTCTACATATTTACTTTTTTCAACATTAGCAATATTTTGCTTCACTAATAACTCTGATTTTGTTGACCAGTTTAATAAGCCTTTTGAATTGCCATTTTTAATTGGCCAAGCTGGATAAAAAAACCAATAAATTACTGCCCAAATAATACAAATTATCCAAACAGTTAACAACCATCTTGGTGCGGGGATATCATATTCACTAATACCATCCCAATCGTGACCAGTGGTACTGGTCGGTTCATTTTGATTATCTTTATTCGTATTATTAATTTTTTGATCTTTATTCATATTATCTATGTTTTTTATTATCGTCTCTAAGTGGAATATCTGAATGTTTTTGCAACTTCTCTTTTGCCCCTTTTTTAAAAACATTAAATATTATTACACAAAAAAAGCTAAAAAATAACACTGTTGATATTGTGGCGGCATTTTCTATTATAACTTCAAACATATTTTATTTATTTTCATTATTGTTGGTAATATTTGCTTGATGTTCAAATTTTTGATATTTATTAAAATCAATAAATGTTCCTAAAACCTGCAAATATGCTATCAAAGCATCCATTTCAGAAACTTTATTAGGGTTAGAGTCGAAATCTCGAATATTGATTTTATTGTTATTGTATCGTTTTTGTAACTGCTCGCCCTCTCTATCGTTAGATGCCTGAATTACTGCATCTGAGTAGCTATTTTGAATCATATCATCGGTATAAGGAACCCCTATTCTTCTCAATGTCAGCATATCGTCACCAATGGTCGAGATATCAGCATCTTTTTGATTAAGAAAATTATAAGGAGGCATTATTGATTCTGGAACAACCGAACGAGGATTGCTAAGATGTCTTTGATGCCAATCATCAGAATATTTGCCACCAATTCTTGCTAGATCTGGACCTGTTCTTTTTGAGCCCCATTGAAAAGGATAATCGTAAATGCTTTCGACAGCAAGAGATTGATGTCCGTATCTCTCGACTTCATCTCGTAAAACTCTAACCTGTTGAGAATGGCAACCGTAACAACCTTCTCTTTTATAGATTTTTGCTCCCGCCAATTCAAGTGGAGTGTAGGGGCGAACACCCTCAACCTTTTCAATTGTGGTTTCAATGCGAAAAAGAGGAACGATTTCAATAATTCCGCCAATTGAAATTACTATCATTGTGAAGACTAGCAATAAAATTGAGTTTTTTTCAATTTTATCGTGATGCTTTAACATATTTGAAGTTATTTAATATTTAATAAATTTTTTAATCTTGCAAATCAATTATATTTTTACTAAATAATTTTTCAAGCTAGATTTTATCTTATTACTAAAATTTATGGCAATTGGCTTCTTGAAGGAGAATGAAATTTTTGAGGGCTAGTAGGTTGCATATTCTCCAAACCATCTTCTTACTTCCGACATTATTTCTTCTAGAGTTGATATTTTTATTAAAAAAACCGTCAATACAAATAGTTAATTATTCAATTTCTTGACTATTTTTTTTATCTACTTCTACAGGATATTTTTTTAGTAAATATCTTTTATATTGGTCGCTAATTTCATATTTCATCTCATTTGATAATTGGGCTTGGAATTGAGAAGCTTCATCTTTACTAATTTCTGGAACAATTACTTTTTTTGGCATTGCAATGTGGAATTCTTTTTCCCCATTTTTAATGGCATTAGTTGATTTATTGACTTCAGTAGCAAATAAAGCTTTAGAAAAATCGCTTTGTTGAGCTGTTTTTTCTGCTTCATTTTGATTATATCGAGCGAATGATTTATTTTGTTCAAATTTTAAATTATATTTTTTGGCTATTTGAGACATTTTTAATGGTTCGGCAACAATTTCAAGGGCAACTTTATTTGCCAATTTTGCAACTTCATCAATCAATTTTTGATTGCTTAAATCTGCAATAATGATATTTTTGACTGCATCAATGTTTTGAACAGTTGCGGGGGTTATTTTATCGATTTGAAAAATATATAGATTATTTTCTTTTTCGCCTTTTAATTCAAAGATTTTAGAAACTTGCTTTTCTTTATAAGCAAATAATGAATCGACGATTTTTTGGTCATTGAGATATTTATTTTCTTGCCCTTTAAAGCCTTGATTATCAAGGTTAGTAGCGATTATTTTGCTCGTTAGATTAAACTCTTTGATAATTTTCTCTAAATTCTTGCCTGCAACTGTGGCATCATCAATTTTAGATATTATTTGTTGTAGAGATTTTTCTTGTGCTTTAACCGTTAAATCGGCTTTAATTTCATTTTTTACAGACTCAAATTTTAACGGAGTAGAAGGATTAATTTTGTTCA
>CAMDGT010000125.1 GCA_945898025.1 Rickettsia typhi
CTAAACTACTTAATAAAATAATAACTAGTCACAAAGTAAAGCGAAATTGTTGCGGTTGGTTTATTTTAATAAATTCAGTCTTATTATTATTTTTTTATCAAGAAGATTCTATAGCAAAAAAAAGATTAAACAAAGCTAAGGTAAATAAAGCCACCTATTACCTTGAAATGGAAAAAGAGCCTGCAGATAATAATCGGTTGATTAATGAGGCTGAAATTATAATTGTTGGCAATGCCAGAGTTAAAAGGCAGGAAATAATTAACTTGCTAGCGACTCAAGAGCTAGAAAATAAAACAAAAATCGATATTGATCAATCAATAAAAAAACTTTATGAGTCGGCTTTATTTACTGATATTAAAATTAGCGAAATCGAAAAAGATAAAATTCTAATCGAGATTAAGGAAAATCCAGTAATTGCTGAAATTAAATTTGTTGGTAACAAAAAAATAGAGGAAAAAATTCTTAAAAGCGAAATTATGCTGAAAGAAAGAAATATTTTTAGTAAAGCTAAATTGCAGGCTGATATTAAGAGAATTAGCGATATATATATAAAGTCTGGTCGTTTTCTTGCAAAAATTGAGCCAAAAATTATCGCCAAAGAAGACGGGGTGATTAATTTAATTTTTGAGGTTTTTGAAGGCCCGAAGGCGAAAATATCTACAATTAATTTTATAGGTAATAATAATTTTAGCGATAATGAATTATTGAGTGAAATTGCTACCAAGAAATCTCATTGGTATCGCCTATTTTCTTCTGCCGATAGTTTTGATGGTGATAGGATCGATTTTGACAAGGAAAAATTAAACCGTTTCTATCAAAATTTGGGTTATGCAGATTTTAATGTAATTTCTGTCAATTCTCAATTGTCGCAAAATAAATTGAAATTCTATATTGTCTTTATTGTTGAAGAAGGTATTAAATACAGAATCAGTGAAGTTAATATAATTAATAATGTTAAAAATTTTGACGAAAAGTTATTGAAAAATAAAATTTTAGTTAAAAAAAAGCAAGTATATAGCCTTGATTTGATTGAAAGAACCATTGATCAAATAACCGAAACAATGTCAGAAAATTCGTTTGCTTTTACTAATATTGAGCCAATATTAAAAAGAAATAAAAATGATAAAACAATAGATATTGATTTTGTTATTAATCCAACTACCAGTGTTTATATTAATAAAATTGATATTGTTGGCAATGTTAGAACTCTAGATGAGGTTATAAGAAGAGAACTTAGAATTATGGAAGGAGATCCTTATAATGCAAGCAAAATTAATCGCTCTAAACAAAGAATAGAAAATTTAGGATTTTTTGAAAAGGTTGATTTTAAGGTAAAGAGATTGGAAGAAACAGATAAAGTTAATCTTGAAATTGAAGTAAAAGAAAAAAAGACAGGAGAGATTAACTTTATGTTTGGCTATGGTACGGTTGATAAATTTACCTCGAATATTGGAATCAGAGAAAGAAATTTATTTGGAACAGGAAGAGAATTGGGTATAAATTTACAAAAAACCACTTTTTCTAAAGCTGTTGATTTGAGCTATACAAAACCCTATTTTTTAGATACAACTTTAGATGGCGGTTTTGATATTTTTCAATATGATAATGTTAAGAGATACGGAATTCCTTATAATCAACAAGGAAGCGGTTTTACCCTGAGAGGAGATTATTTTGTAACTGAGTTTTTAAAACATCAAATTCGCTATTCTTATCGCAATGAATCGTTGCGGAATGTTGATATAAATGCTTCGCAGAATATAAAAAATCTTGAAGGAATTTTTACCAGCTCAACAATAGGGCAAAGCTTTTTAATTGATAAAAGAAATAATCGTTTTGACCCTAGAAGAGGATATATTATCAATGTCAGTCAAGATTTATCGTATTTTGGTGGTAATATAAAAAATAATAAATATGAAGCAAATTTTGCATATTATTTACCAACTTTTAATGATAATTATATTTTGAAATTAAGTAGCAGGGGTGGTTTTATTGATGGCATAGGTCAAGATGTAAGAAGTAATTATGGGTTTTTCTTAGGTGGTAATAATTTTCGCGGTTTTCAATTTGGTGGTATAGGGCCTAGAGCAAAATTTGCCGATGGCACTGCGAAGGGCGGTAATACTATTGGTGGAAATTTATATTACGTCGGAACTGTTGAGTATAGATTTCCGATGGGCCTTCCTAAAGAGTTGGGAATTTATGGAATATTATTTAGCGATAATGGGACAGTAAAAAAAGTTGATAATATCAATCGCAATGGTTATGGTGTTGTTGATAATGGTGCAATTCGCTCATCTTATGGGCTAAGTATCGCTTGGTCTTCTCCGATGGGGCCAATTCGTTTTGATTTTGCTAAAATCGCTAAAAAAGAAGTTTTTGACAATTCGCAGAATTTTCAATTTAATTTTGGCACTAATTTTTAAATTTTTATTTTTTTATGTATTGTCCATTTTGCGGAAACATTGAAACTCAGGTCAAAGATAGTAGAGTTGCTGAAGATGGCAATTCCATTAAAAGAAGGCGATATTGCTCAAATTGCGATTCTCGTTTTACAACATTTGAAAGAGTTCAGCTTCGCGAAATAAGTGTAGTGAAAAAGAATTGCGAAAGAAGACCATTTGATGTCAATAAATTAAAAAATTCTGTTGAAATGGCTCTTAGAAAAAGACCAGTCTCGAAAGAGCAAGTTGAAAAATTGGTTAATGGAATAGTTCGTCAAATAGAAATAGGAAATGATAATGAAATTACTACATCATTATTAGGCGAAATCATAATGAATGAATTAAAGAAGCTTGATAAAGTCGCCTTTGTAAGATTTGCATCGGTTTATAAAAATTTTGAGAAGCCTGATGATTTTCAAAAATTCATCAAAGAAATTGTTGACAAATAATCATTTAATATCAATAAAATGTCTACTAGTAAGCGCTTAAAAGAGCTATTTTTATCAATTAATGATTATTTTGTAAATGAAATTGATGAAATTATTAACGATAATTCGCAAAAATATATTGCAAAACATGATAATAATACATTTTCAATGCAACCAGATAAAAAAAATATTGCTAAAAATATTGAAAATTCAATAAGTAAGGATAATAACAAAATTGTAGAAAATTTATCAAATAATCAAAATTTTTTGTCCATTAATAAAATTATTGATGAAGCTAAGAAAATAGCTAATTCCGCTTCTAATCTTGTAGAATTAAAAATGGCGGTTAGTAATTTTGAGAATTGCGGTTTAAAAAAGATGGCTACCAATACCGTGTTTGCCGATGGAAATCCTGATGCTAAAATTATGGTAATCGGTGAGGCTCCCGGTAATAACGAAGATTTACAGGGTATCCCATTTTGTGGCGATTCAGGAAAATTGCTTGATGAAGCTTTTAAGGCAATTAATCTTGAAAGAAGTAAAGATTATTATATAACCAATGTTATATTTTGGAGGCCTCCGGGAAATCGACCTCCCACAAGCGAAGAGATGGCGATTTGTCGACCCTTTGTTGAAAGGCATATAGCATTATTGAATCCCGAGATATTGATTCTTGTTGGCTCTAGTGCGATGAATAGTGTTTTGCAAACTGAAGAAAAAATTAGCAATATTAGAGGAAAAATAATTGATTTCGCTCCTAAATTTGTAACGAAATCAATTCCAGTAATGACAATTTTCCACCCTTCTTATTTAATGAGACAGCCAACTAAAAAAAAGCTAGCCTGGCTTGATTTTCTTAATCTTGAAAAGTTTTTGATAGATAATAATATTGTAAAATAATATATAAATTTAAAGTTTAAATCTCATATTATGTTTATTTTTTAGAAAGTTAAATTAAATTTTTGCCTAATTAAATTTTTTTAAGTAAATTCTAATACCATTTCCAATCTATTAAGAGACTGTCGCAAATTTAAATTCCTAAATTTTTTAACAAACCAACCTTTTTAACAAACCGACTGCAATTCCAAATAAAATTAAAATTTAAGATCTTATTGCCGATATTTTTCTGATTTTTTAAGACATATTTTTAGTAATTTTGGCCATATTTCTGCTTTGAGATGCAAAATCTTGTTGTTTTTGTCGGTTTATGTCGCAAAACTCAGTTTTTTATCTTCAAGTTTTATCAGTCTTTTAAAATTAAATGCTAAACTTTTCATAAAAACCGGGAACTGATTTTTGGC
>CAMDGT010000126.1 GCA_945898025.1 Rickettsia typhi
CAGTTGCACCTTTCTTGCTTACATATTCACAAGCTCCGTGATTAAAGGTGTTGTGAGTGTAGCCTTTTTGGTCTAAGCCTTTGTAAGAGTGCAATTCATCACTTTGAATTTCGCTTTGTTTCTCAACATTGGCTTCAATGATCGGGTGAAGGGTAGCGCGCTTAACATCATCAACAATCTTTGTCATGACATCGCCATTTTTCTGCATCATGCCAAAGACAATTGATTTACCTTCTGCGTCGCAACCTCTTTTGCCTTTTCTCTTGCCTCCGATGTAAGTTTCGTCAACTTCGATTACTCCGCTAAGTGGTTATCACCATCAACTTCGCTCATGTGTTTTCTGATTTGATGACCCCCATGTGCCAAGCAGTTTTGTAAGTCACGCCAAGCTGACGTTGAAGCTCTTTTGCTGAAACGCCGCTGCGCGTAGTAGTGAAGAGGTAAATTGCATAGAACCAGAGTTGAAGAGAAGTTTTTGAATCTTCAAAGATCGTGCCAACGCAAGGGTGAATGTGATTACCGCAATTACCGCAAGAAAAGGCGCGCTCTGATTTTAATAAATGCCAAGTAGTTTCGCGTTTGCATTTATGGCATTCGTTATTTTTAGCAAAGCGAACTTTGAATAAGTGCGTCAAGCACGCATCATCATTATCAAGCCAGTTATTTAAAGGAACTGGCGAGATATTAAATAACTAATTCCTGTATGTTAAGGAGATAATCGTCTTAGATTAACTATCTCAATTGCCCTAAAATTGATAAGCTTTAAAGCCGTAATGCTCAAGAAAGCGAATATCATTGTCAAAAAGCATTCTTAGGTCGGTGATGCCATATTTTAACATTGCCAATCTTTCGACTCCAATTCCAAAGGCAAAGCCTTGAAATTCCTCACTATCAATTTGACAATTCTTTAAAACTTCCTGATTTATTATTCCGCAACCTAATATTTCAAGAAATTTATCGCCTTTGCCAATTTTAATTCTGCCATTTTCGATTTGGTAATTTATATCTACTTCCGCTGAAGGTTCAGTGAAAGGGAAAAAGCTCGGTCTCAGCCTTAATTCAAGGTTTTTAGTTTCAAAAAATTGTTCAAGAAAACTTTCTAGCACCCATTTAAGATTGCCAAAATTGGCCTCCTTATCAACTACGAAGCCCTCAATTTGATGAAACATAGGGGTGTGTGTCTGGTCGGAATCTGAGCGGAAAACTCTTCCTAGGGCGATAATTTTAAGCGGAGGCTTATTTTTTATCATTTCACGAATTTGAACATTTGATGTGTGAGTTCTTAGTAATCTTTCTGAATTTTTAAGATAGAAGGTATCTTGCATTTGTCTTGCGGGGTGGTGTTTTGGAATATTTAAAGCGCTAAAATTGTGAAAATCATCTTCTATTTCTGGTCCTTCGCAAAGCTCAAAGCCAAGATTTCCAAAAATTTCTTTTATTTCCTGAAAAACTTTACTTAAAGGGTGCAATAAACCCACTTGTTGTTTGCGATAAGGGGCGGTAATGTCGATTTTTTCTGTTGCTAATTTTTCTTGTAAATATTGTGTTTCAAATTTATGCTTAATTGATTCGATTTGACTTGATATTTTTTCTCTTTGATTGTTTATGAAGGCTCCAGCTGTTTTTTTATCTTCATTGACAAAGGTTTTTAACTGTGAAAATAAATCAACGATAATTGACTTTTTGCCAAGAAAATTTATTCTAATTTCTTCGATTTGAATTAAGCTCTTGACCTTAGCAATTTCTAGTTGAAAATCATTATCAAGGCTTTTTAATTTTTTTTCTAAATTAGCGACAGAGCTATTATTCAAAATTTCATTCATAAATATTAGATATGTTAATTAATTGGTTTGGAGCAAATACTCTTTTAAAAAAAGAAGTTTTAAGATTTTTAAAAGTTTATCATCAAACTTTATTTTCTCCAGTAGTAAATATAATTTTATTTTTAGCTGTTTTCTCGCTATCGGTGGGAGATAAAATTAATAATATTGGCGAAGTTGAATTTTCAATATTTGTCTCTGCGGGCTTGATAATGATGGCATCAATGCAAAATGCTTTTGCCAATAGCTCGTCTTCTTTTGTTATGAGTAAGGTTATGGGTCATATCATTGATTATTTAATTCCACCCCTTCAAGCATTTGAAATTATTTATGCCTTTACATTGGGAGCAATATTAAGAGGGCTTGCAGTTGCGTTAGTTTCATTTCTAGTCATTTCTTGTTTTATTAAATTGCCGATTTTTAATTTTTATTTAATGATTTTTTATTTAGTTTTTTCTTGCTGTTTTCTAGGTTTAATGGGTATTTTGTGCGGTATCATTTCTGATGGTTTTGACCAAATGTCTGCGGTTACTAGCTATCTAATTACTCCATTAACTTTTTTATCAGGAACATTCTATTCAATTGAATCTTTGCCAAAATTTTGGCAAAATATTGCTCATTTTAATCCTTTTTTTCAAATGATTGATGGTTTTCGCTATTCTATTACTGGGCATTGCGATGGCAATTTATTGATGGGAGCAATTTATATTTTAACAATTAATTTTGTTATGATGATTTTTATTTATAGATTATTAAAAATAGGTTATCGCATTAAATCTTAAATTTTATTTAATATGAATAAAAAAATCCTAATCGTAATACCAGCAAGGCTTGCCTCTACTCGATTGCCAAATAAACCACTTGCCGATATAGCAGGCAAACCAATGATAGCAAGAGTTTATGAAAGAGCAATTGCTTCAAAAGTTGGCGATGTTTTAATTGCTTGCGATGGCGAAGAAATCGCCAATATTGCCAGAAATATTGGTGCAAATTTTGTGATTACCGACCCAAAACTACCATCTGGTACCGATAGAATTTACAATGCTTATCGAGTTTTTGTAGAAAAAAATAATCTTCAGAATCAATATCAAGCAATCATTAATTTGCAGGGCGATTTACCAATTATTGAAAGTGAATCAATTATTTCAGTTGCAGAATTAATTTTAAATAGTGATTGCGATATCGCTACCATTGCTTCTCGAATTAATAATTATGAAGAAGTTATCAGCTCTAATGTTGTCAAAATTGCTATAGCAAATCTAGAAAAAAATATTGGTGAGGCGCTATATTTCTCTAGGTCTCCAATTCCTTATCAAGAAAGTAAAATAATTACCGCTGGTGACTATTTCCACCATATCGGAGTTTACGGCTACAAAATTCAGGCTTTAGAGAATTTTATAAAATTATCTCCCTCTAAGCTAGAAAAAAAAGAGAGCCTTGAGCAGTTGCGAGCACTTGAAAATAAAATGAGTATAATGGTAAAAATTGTTGATAATCATCCATTTTCTGTTGATACGGAGCAAGATCTTCTAAGGGTTAGAGCTATCTATATTGCTACAAAACAATAATTTTAATATGAAGAACTCAAAAATCATTAAAATTAAAAAATCAAATTTAATTGGTTGGCAAGAGTGGTTTTCTATTCCCGATTTATCAATAACCGCCATTAAAGGCAAGATTGACACGGGGGCAAAAACCTCCGCAATGCATAGCGAAGATCTAAGATTCTACAGAATTAAGGGGCAAGAATGGGTCGAATTTAAAATTTATCCTGCTAAAAAAACTAATCAATCAGCAATATTATGTAAAGCACCAATCTTAGAATATCGCTCAATTTCCGATTCAGGCGGTAGAAGGGAGGTTAGGCCAATTATTGTAATTGATATTTCAATTAATAATTTAAAAGTGCCAATTGATTTGAGTCTAACTAATCGTGCCACGATGAGTTTTGATTTATTGATTGGTAGAGATGCAATCAAAAAAATGAAGATGCTGGTGAACCCATCTAAATCTTTTATTCAGGGTCGTTTATTAAATAAGGGTCTAGACAATTTTAGTTGATTTTGATATCAATTAAAGCCTTAATTTGTCTATGCAAAACAAGTATATAAAACATTCCCATATTTACTCACAAATTTTTTATTTATTTTTTGAGTGAGTTACAATTTGCTAAAAAGCAAATTGTCTGAGAAAAAATTTCGAGAGATTTTGAAGTATTTTTGTTTTGATGAAACTGCTAATAAAACTTCAATTTATACAAAAATTAGCAGAAACACAATCAATAAAATTTATGACAAAATTCGACAAAAAATTTTTCTTGCCCACATAAGGCAA
>CAMDGT010000127.1 GCA_945898025.1 Rickettsia typhi
TAAATTATCCTTTTGAAAAAAATCCGATTAGCCCTAGATTCAGAGGAGAGCACGCCTTAAGAAGATACCCAAACGGAGAAGAAAGATGCATAGCCTGCAAATTATGCGAAGCCATATGCCCCGCACAAGCCATAACAATTGAAGCCGAAGAAAGAGCCGACGGGAAAAGAGTAACCACAAAATACGACATAGACATGCTTAAATGTATATATTGCGGATTATGCCAAGAGGCTTGTCCAGTTGATGCGATAGTTGAAGGTCCAAATTTTGAATTTGCCACCGAAACCAGAGAAGAGCTTTATTACAACAAAGAAAAACTTCTTGAAAATGGCGACAGATTTGAGGCCTCCCTTGCTCAAAACATCAAATTAGATGTCAATAATCGTTAATCAAATATTTTAAAAATGAACTTTACCCTTTTGTTATTCTATATTTTTTCTATAATCACTATAACATCTTCGTTGGCAGTAGTTACAACTAGAAACACAGTATATTCAGTATTATTTTTAATATTAGTTTTTTTCAATGTTTCGGGATTATTCATCTTATTGAATGCAGAATTTTTAGCAATGTTATTAATAATTGTTTACGTTGGAGCGATAGCGGTTTTATTTCTTTTTGTGGTAATGATGCTCAATGTTGATTCAATGGACTTAAAAAAACAAATTCGCCCCTTCTTGCCAATATTAATCATGATATCGATAATAATATTTGGAGAAATATTTCTTTTTGAGAAAATTTCAATGGTTGAGAATTATCAGATCTCTACCTCATTTCCAATCAATCAAAATATTAGCAACATTAAATCAATAGGAAATGTCCTTTACACTGATTTCATATTGCCGTTTCAAATTTCAGGAGCAGCATTATTCGTTGCAATGATAGGGGCAATTTTATTGACTCTAAAAAACGAAAATAAACAAACTGCTAAAAAACAAGATATATTTAAACAAATTAGCCACAATAAAGCAAATTCAATAGAACTTGTTAAAGTTGAATCTGGCAAAGGAATCAATATCTAACTCAATGAATCATAAATTATGCAACAAATAGGCATCGAAAATTTTTTAACTCTTACTGCGATATTATTTTCCATAGGTTTAAGTGGAATATTTATTAACAGAAAAAATATAATATCTCTTTTAATGTCAATTGAAATAATGTTATTATCGATAAATATTAACTTTGTAGCATTTTCAGCCCTTTTAAATGATATAGTCGGTCAAATATTTTCTATTTTTATCCTTACAATAGCTGGGGCTGAAGCTGCAATTGGATTAGCGATTTTAGTAGTTTATTTTAATAATCGTAAAAATATATCAATTGAAGGAGCATCGCAATTAAAAGGCTAGTAATGAAGAAAGAGAAAAAATATTTATTTAAAATTACCAAATTAACGTCATTAGCTCTACTTTTTTTACTATCTACTGCAAAACTATCATCTGCATTCAATAATCAAATAAAAGAGCTCAAAGCCGTTAATAAATCAACAAACACACAAGAAAACAATAATTTTAAATTTATTAATGGTTGCGACATAAACGATCAAATTCGTAATCAAATTATTAAGATTATTGAAAAAAACAATAATTTATCGGAGTTGCCAGAATGCCTGAAGCTGGACCAAAGATTACTATTCAAGCTAATTTTGATTAACCCTAAACATTTCCAAAGCATTGACCCGAGTTTAAAAAAAGATAGTATTTTTATTTATCGAATAACAAAAATTAATCCCGAAATAATACCCCTAATAGATGAAGAATTGTTAAAAAACAGCGATTTTATCAGTAAAATCTCTTATTCCTATCGCGATGCCTTGAAATATTCTCACCCTAGCCTAAAAGATGATTTTGCATTTATTTCTCAAATGATAAAAAAAGATTCTCACAACTATATTTATGCATCAGAAAGGTTAAAATCCAATAAAGAATTAGCTATACTGGCATTCGAGGATAATCCTTTATTGCTTGCTAATGCACCAGAATCAATAAAGCAAAATAAAGAAATCGCAGAATTGGCAATAAAAATAAATCCACATGCATTTGAATTTATCGGTAAAAAACTTAAAGAAGATAAAAATCTTATAAAGCTTGCGGAAATTAATGATTACAGCGATCTATCTCAAGCCCACTCAACCAAGATTAACCAATTTATTGAAAATAATTACATAACAACCAGCCAAACAGCAAATCAAGCAAAACAAATTAACAATCAGGGGAAGTTTTTTACAAAAAACAAAATAATCAACCGCCCATTTATAGTAAAATGGCAAAAATTATCCAATTCAAATAACGAAAATCAATATAACTTAAAACTTATCAACGTTAAGGAAAGAAATAATCATAAAAAATGGACTAAAGATTTTTTAAAACATCCAGAACTAATTCAAAAAATTAACAACTTTTTTATTAATAGAAATATCGATCAAAATACAATAGATAATCTTATTACAACCTATTTATGGAAATTTAATATTGATAAACAAACGGTGTTAGCATTTAACTTATACAATATAAAAGAAGATCGTGAAAATAATATTTACAACAAAGAAAGAGCTAATTTTACTAACATCACATCCCTCACCGCAATTGCAAACTTTAATGCAGGAAAATGGTCTCTGACTATAGTAGACACAATTCTTGATAATGATATAAAAACAGATATATCCTACCGCGAAGGGCATAAAAAATATATCTTATGGGATCTTTATCAATTCAATGAAAATGACGAAAATCTTAAATTGATTTTTAAAGTCGAGGATCATTTTAACGAATATTTTGAAATTTTTTCAGCAAATCAAAATAATGAAAATTTAAGCAAATATCAAATGATACACCGCTTCAACCCCCTCTTTGATAAAGATATCGATAAAGATGCCGATAATGTCGATAATAAATAATTATCGCAAAATGAATAGCAAAGCCAATAAATACAATATCGCAGAAGGGCAAGAAGCAAATGATATATCAATTAAAAATCTATTCTGGCAACATAAAAAAAGCTGGGAAGAATCAATGAAAAATGGCTTATCTCAAGATGAAAATGGCAATTATGTGCCTTGGATGACTTATGAAGCCATTGATTTTTTAAAAAAAATAATTAAACCAGAATGGCAATTATTTGAATTTGGCTGCGGAGCATCGACTCTATTTTTTAGTCAAAAAGTTAAAAAACTCGTAACAATTGAAACCAATTCTCTGTGGAAGAATATAATTGACAAAAAAAACCAGCATAAAACAGAAATTACCTTAATGCTAGACGGAATTAACAACCCTGAATATGAAAAAAGTGCTATAAATTATAGCACTGAGTTTTGTTGTAAATTTGATTTAATCATCATAGACTCAATAAAAAGATATAATTGTGCAATAAACTCAATAGATGCAATTAACGAGGAAGGAATAATTATTCTTGACGATAGCGAGAGGAAAAATTATAATAAAATATTTGATTTTTTTACTCATCATGGCTTTGAAAGAATCGACTTTTGGGGGATAGCTCCAGCAGGACTAAAAATTAAAAATACGAGCTTTTTTACTAGAAAAATATAGCTTTTTAAGATTATTTTTCATTGCAAAGCCTTTTTTAAATCGCAATTATCTTTTTGATTCATTAAAAAAATATAAAAATCATTATGTCGAATAAACTGATTGGATTCAAGGAATTAGAAGAAAGACTAACCGTTCAAATCAATAATAACAAGCTTCCACAGGCATTATTGATATGCGGTAAATCTGGAATCGGCAAAGCGAGTTTTGCAAAATATTTTGCTAATAAAATTTTAGTTTTAGGAACTGATAAAAATAAAATCATCGGTCAAGATGCTCAAAATCTTGATATGTTTATCGTTGAAAAAAATCCAGAGAAAAAAAATATAATCATCGATCAAATAAGAGAGATGCAAGATTTTATGTATAAAACTCCCCTAATATCAAAAAATAAAATTGGCATCATAGATTCAGCCTGCATTCTAAATAAAAACAGCGCAAATAGTTTGTTAAAGATTCTTGAAGAGCCAAAATCAAATAATTTTTTTATTTTAATCGCTCATAATATATCGCTAGTTATACCGAC
>CAMDGT010000128.1 GCA_945898025.1 Rickettsia typhi
AATATATTAATTTTCCTAAAATTAATAAAAGTAAAAAATTAAGCAATTTAATTCTAATGAAGCCCGCAACAAAACATAAAGGGGCGCCAATTAAAGATAAAAAAGAAAACGGAATTAAAACAGGAAGATATTTTATTAAAAATTTTTGACGTTTTTTTAAATTATCGCCTTGAACTTTTTTTTCTTTAATAAAAACAAAATATCTACCAAGAAAGCAGTTAAATACTGATCCTAAAACATTACCAAATATAACCAAAAAAGCAACCAATTCTAATTGATATCTGCTGTTTTGTAATACCAAAATTACAGGCAAAACATACTCTCTTCTGGGTGGCACGATTATCGCCGAAAACAGACTATCAAAAAATAGCATTAAATAATTTTCAACCATCTAACTAACCCTTCCAACGATTATGAACCCAAAACCACTGCTCTGGATACTTTCTTATCCAGCCCTCTAATTTTTTATTAATCAGAAGAGTAATGTCGCTAATCGCCTGCTCTTGATTTGATTTTTTAAAATTATCTAATTCAAGAGGCTCTTCTATAGTTACTAAAAACTTACTTTGCTGACCGATTCTTGTTACATAAGCGGGAATTAATGGAACATTATATTTAAGAGCCATTCTTGCAAGAGAGGTTGTGGTAATTGCTGGCCTATGAAAAAAATCAATTGCTTGCCCTTCGCTAACTTTTTGATCAACCAAAATAATGACGAAACCGCCATTTTTTATTTTTTCAATAATTTTTTTACTACCTGCGACCCCTTTTTTTATCAACTCTGAACCGCGAATAGTAGCGGTAATATTTTCAACATATAAATTATTAAGCGGGCGATATACTGTAGAAACATTAATGCCCGCATTAATTAAAAATTTTGGACCAACCTCCCAATTGCCTATATGTCCTGAAAATATTATGCCACCAATATTTTTTTTAGCGAAATTTTCAATGATAAATTCTATGTTTTTTTGCGATTCTTCATCAGCTTTTGCAAATTGTTTAATTTTTTCAACCTTGCAACCAGCAACATAAAAGAATTCTCCCACCACTCTTCCTAGGTTATCCCACATTTTAGTTAATATGTCGTTTTTTTCTTCCTCATTTAATTCTGGAATAGCGAGGCTTAAATTTTTATAAGCAAGTTTGTTAACTGCCATTCTTTTTCCTACTATTTTTGCAATTTTAGCCGCTAAATTAGCGGAGTTTTTGACTCCTATAACTAAAAAGAACCATAAAGCAAATTTAACAAAAGCATATTCAAGCAAATAGTGACAGTTTTTTAGAAAATTTTTGTGCTTTATTAGCATTTTGTGGATAAATAAATTTATTTTATGCTATCTAGAATTTAATTGGACCTTCCGATCTACGATTCACAAACTGATCAAGAAAAGGATTTCCGGAATTCATGACATCTTTAGCATTTCCAAGCCAAATGATTTTTCCATTATACAGCATAGCAATCTTGTCCGCTATTTTCTGCGCAGAATCTAAATCGTGAGTAATAGTAATGGTGGTGGCGCCCAACCTTTTAGAATTGTCAACTATTAAATCATTAATAACATTTGACATTATTGGATCAAGACCAGTAGTAGGCTCATCAAAAAATATAATATCAGGGTTACTGGCAATCGCTCTAGCAAGCGAAGCTCTTTTTTGCATACCGCCAGAAAGTTCAGAAGGGTATAAATCTGCAACCTTTGAATTTAATCCAACCATTGTTAGTTTTTCAATCGCTATGTCACGAGCATTTTTTTGGTTGATTTTATGATGGTTTAATAATCGAAAGGCGACATTTTCCCATATTTTTAGAGAATCAAAAAGCGCACCACCTTGAAATAAAAAACCCATTTTATCAGTAATTTGTTGCTTCTGCGACTGTTTAGCTTTGAGAAAATTTACTGAATCAATAAAAATTGAACCAGAATCTGGCTCAATAATTGATGTAATAATTTTAATTAAAACAGATTTTCCAGTTCCTGAGCCCCCCAAAACAACCAAAGACTCGCCTTTTTCAACCTTAAGATCAACTCCATTTAGAACATTTTTAGATCCGAATCTTTTGCATAAATTGCATAATTCTATTTTTACTGACACTGAATTTAATTTTAGCGATTAATAATATTCAATCCTACTTCTTAGGCTCCGCTAACTGACGGTCAATAATTTTTTTAATTGTTAAGTAATCGATATAGCCTTGCGATACTTCTCCGTTAATAAAGAATGTAGGAGCCGATTCTAATTTTAGGGCTTTTCTTGCTTCAATAAAATTGTTAAGAATTTTTTCTTGCAACTTACCGTTATTAACGCAGGCGGTAAATCTTTCTGGGGCCATTGAGTCTAGCTGAGCAATTGATTTTAATTTGTCAATAAATTTAGGATCAAAAGCCCAAGAGCTTTGAGTTTTGAAAAGAGCCTTTAAAGTTGAATAATATTTTTCAACGGCATTACTCGCATTATCTTCAGCTTGACATATTAAAAACATTGATGCAATTAAAGAAGGTTGATTGAGAATAAAATCGCGATGAACAAATACAGCCTTACCGCTATCGATATATTCTGTTTTTAATTTATCAAAAGCCTCGGAATGAAAGTTGGCACAATGAGGACAAGAAAGAGATGCATATTCAATTATTGCTATTTTGGCATTTTTATCGCCAACAATAAAATCATCAGGTCTAATTTGTAGAATTTTTGATTTACTAACTTCATTGATTGCAGAGGAATCTAAAGATTTCGACTGATTGTCTTTATCGATAATTTGATTGACTTTTTCTTCGCCTTGTACTTTGATTTCTGAATCATTTTTTAAAGAATTTTTATCTTTGTTTAATTTTTCATTTTGCTGAAACTCTCTTTTTTTAAGATTATTTTGATAATTTTTGATAACAAAAGCCGTGAAACCAATAGTTAGCATTGCTATTATTATAGCGACAGTTTTTTTCATAGAATTTTTCATTGCAAATTAAGTTATTAATTGATTAATTATGTATTGTTGATATTAAAAAAATAATTACCAAAATTAATTTTTGCAAGGTTTTTTTTCTTAAAAAATTATTATAAACAAAATAATGAATAAAATTCCATTATCAGTCTTCATTATTACTAAAAATGAAGCAGACAGAATTGCGACCAGCATTAAATCTGTAATCAATATCGCCGAAGAAATTATTGTTATTGATTCTGGAAGCACGGACAATACTTGTAAAATAGCAGAAGAACTTGGGGCAAAGGTATTCTTTAATCAATGGAGCGGCTTTGGCGAACAAAAAGTTTTTGGCGAAAAAAAATGCCTTAATCCTTGGATATTAAATATTGACGCAGATGAAGAGCTTTCTTTTGAGTTAAGCGAAGAAATTACAAAATTAATTAATCATAACGAAAATTCAGATATAATTGGTTATAAAATTAAAATTGTTAACAAATTTCGCTTTGAAGAAAAGCCAAATAAGTTTGCCTATTACTACAACCAACTAAGACTATACAAACCTCATTATGCAGGGTTTAGCAACAGTTCGGTTCATGATTCAGTTTTACTAAAAGATAAAACCTCAATTAGCAAGATTGGTCAATGTCAAAATATTATTTTTCATCAATCTTTTAGGTCATTTCAGCACTGGATAGAAAAAATTAACTTTTATTCAGAATTGCAAGCTCTGAATGCTGGGAAAAATGGCAAAAACATCTCTACAATAAAAATTATAACCTCTCCGATTTTGGCATTTTTTAAAGCATTAATAATTAGAAGATACATCTGTTACGGCTCACAAGGAATAATTTACAGTTTGCTTTTTGCCTTCTCCAGATTCGCGAAAATGATAAAAATTCGAGAGGTTTTTCTTGCCCAGAAAGATAAAAAATGAAAAATTAAAAATACAATGATTTCGCACATTGATCTCATTAATAAAATTAAATCTTATCATCAAAATATTGATGAATCTCTAATCACAAAAGCATATATTTTTGCAAGAACAGCCCATGGAAATCAAATAAGACACTCTGGCGAACCTTATTTTTCACA